>CAJBSQ010000716.1 GCA_903958265.1 uncultured Planctomycetaceae bacterium | reverse complement strand
TGACGGGAGTCTCCTCGCGGGAAGATTTCGCACTGGGGTGTGGTGCGCTGCTGACCTCCTGCGGGCGAAATCTTCAACGCTCGTCGAGCTCCCGTCACCCCGCTCCCTTTTTGTCTCATCCGTGGGGGTGCGGGTCAGCCCCGCAAAAGCCCAACCACGCTAGCGGTGAGGAGCACTCATGCACGACGCCGCCCCGCTCCCGTTTTGTCTCATTGGTGGGGGTGCGGGTCTGCCCCGGGTGCCGCGCCGCGGATCGGCACGTTCGCCGAACCGCAGCAATTTGGCAGTGAATCTCTCGATTGCCGTACAACGGTTGCCGATGCGATAATGCGACTATGACGACCCGTGTAGAGCAAATCACCGAGCAGGTGAAGTCGCTTCCGCTAAGCGAGCGAGAGGAACTCTTGGCATGGCTCGCCGATTTTGAGCTTGGTCAAGTAGACGCGTGGGATGAAGAGATAGCCCGAGATTCCCAGCCGGGCGGCCGGATGCAGCGCGTCATCGATCGCGTTCGCCGCGATATCGCCCAGGGAAGGACGAAGCCGCTTGGCGAAGTCATCGACAACGAGTGACTTCTGGTCTGCGTATCGCGGGCTTTCTCCTGACATCAAGCGCAGAACGCGTGCTGCATATCGTCTCTGGCAGCGAGACCCTCGGCATCCATCCTTGCGATTCAAGAAGTGCGGGGCCGTCTGGTCGGTTCGCGTCCGCGGAGGCTATCGAGCTCTGGCGATCCTCGAGGATGACACTTTCCTCTGGTATTGGATCGGTGACCACGACCAGTATGAGCAACTCCTTGCTGAGTAGGTGAGCCAGATCGCGGCGAACCAAGCGATGCAGCGGACTCGCGATAGAATCCAGCGGAATGGTTCGCCCCTTGATCGCGCGCCGCGGATCGGCGCGTTATCCAGTCACAGAATGCGGAAGTCGGTTATCTCTACAGACGCCGACTCCACGTCGATGAGGAAAAATGCCCGAAGAGGCTCCTCGTCGATGGAGTACAGCCCTTCCGACAGGAAGTTTCCATCTCCCGCGGGATCAACTTCCAACCGCCGCCGAATTGAGTCTGCAGCGCGGATGGCTGACGCCGAGCCAGTCACACCGGCTATCCGTAAAAGCTCCGCTGCGGCGTCGAGTGAAAACTCGACTGTGTAAATTACTCGGGCGCTCCGTCTCGAACCTTTGCGACGACCTCAGCCCAAGATAGTCGCTTTCCTTCGGAGCGAGCCCGACTGCGGGCCCTTGCTATTTCCGCTTCGGTTGGCGGTCGCCGCACGAGTCCAACCGTCCGGCCGCTTGCGTCCACGAGTTCAATTGGCCCATCACTGGCACGGATTTTTGCTGCAAGGTCTTCGGCAACAGCGACTTTCGTCATGCGTCAATCCTCCTGATGACATTCTACATCATCGTGTTTTTATGGGTAATCGCCGTCCTTTCGGCCTGTGAGTCGTAGGAACGCCGCCGGGGATAACCACGCAATGCAAAAATCCGGCGGTGTGGTTCGCGGAGGGTCGCGAGCCGATGATTGCTATCGCTATGAGGCTAGCGGATTGGCCCGGGACTCGAGCGGCCAGTCGATCCGCATGCCGGTGAGTGCCGAGGCGTAGATCGCCGTGATCATTTCCACCGTCGTGCGGCCCGCGTACATGCCTGTCTCGGGCTCGCGGTCTTCCACGATCGCGTCGAGCAGATCGACGGCAGCGCGGCGGCCCCAGGTGGCCCGCTCCGCAGCCCGATCGACGTCGGCCTCCGGCAGCGGGGAATCGAGACCCTCCGGACCGATCGGCTTCCAGGGGAAGTCCTTGTCGACCCGCCAGAGTGGCGCCGCCCGGAAATACGCATGGGGTACGTGATCCGGCCAGAGGTGAATCGCCCCCAGCGTGCCGGCAATCGTGAGCCCGAAGTTGGGCTGCTTGAGCCCCGCGTCGCGAACGCTGGCGAAGTGGCCGATCGGCCCGTCGGCCATGCCAAACATCGCCGCGATCGAATCGCCGGCGATCAACCC
>CAJBSQ010000715.1 GCA_903958265.1 uncultured Planctomycetaceae bacterium | reverse complement strand
TTTTGCCGCCCCCGAGCCGGTACTCCACGGAAGTCGAATGCTCTCGCTTGAACGGCCGAGGCGAACAAACGGGTGCACACGCTCGTCGCTACGTCCAATCGCGGAGCTCAGAAAACGGCGGCCCACACCCCTCGCTGAGGGGATCTGCCAGCGGATCGTGCCGCGGATTCCCAAGGCGCCGCAAAAGCGCTCGGTGGCGGTTTTAGCCACGGTGCCGACCGCGGTCGCGGCGGTGAAATCTTGTCACCGCTTCCGACGAAACCACCAGCAGAGCGATCGGGCCGAACGGATCGGACCGCTCGCCCGGTTGCCCCTTGTCCCCCCAGCAAAGCAGGATTCCCACCATGCAACGGATGCTCATCGTCATCGCCGTGCTCGCGACCTTCGTGATCGGCACCTCGGCTTCGCAGGCCCAGAACTCGTCCGCCCAGATTGAGGCCACCCGCAAGGGCCCGGTCGCCAAACTCATCGAGCTGGAGCGCCGCAAGAACGAGTGGCTGCGGCAGAAGTTCGGCCGCTAGTCGGCGCCACCTTTGGGCACCGCCTGAGGGTGGATAGCCGCGGTGTTGATACGCTTGCAACGGCGGGTCGGCATGCTCTCGGGCACGCCGGCCCGCCGTTCAGCTTTCCTCGACAGGGTGTGGCCGCGTGAACCCCACGACTCGTGAATGGCTGCTGGGCCTCCGCGATTTCGCCGCCGAGCGGCGCGACCAAAAGCCAGCTCGGCCGCCCGCCGTGGATCCTGCCGCCTCGGCCGCCGAGCGCTCGATTCTCGGAGCCACGCTCGCCACCAGGCTGGCGGAGATCGACACCATCCGCGCGGCCCGACGCTCGCGACAAAGCGTTGCCTTGCCAGACCCTGCCGCAGATTCCGATGCGGATCCTGCCCTCGTGCTCACCACATCACCGGTGGGCATCGACGCGGCCGAGCAGCTGCTGGCGTCGAGCGGCGACCTTGCCGCGATCGTGGGCGACCGGCTCGCGGCGGTCACGGAACTCGAGTACCGCCTGTGGTGCATCCGCCATCCGGACGAGGGCCACCTGCTCCATGTGAACCTCTGGAACTGGGTGAAGACGCGGGTGCCACGGCAGCGGTGGGGGGAGTTCACGGCGCACCCGCTGAGGCCGGGGGAGTCGTACTGGCTCCATCGCACCGGACTCGCCGGAGCGGGCCGGCTCGACCGCCGCGACTGCCACCTCTGGAAGTGGAACGGCCGGCATGCCGCGCTGCTGCAGCCGTTCGTCGCCGAATCGGCAGTCTCCGCACTCGGGGGAGATCAGCCTGCCGACTGAAACCCGCCGGCCGGCGCGGCTGGCGGTTACGAAACAGACGAATTGTCGTTTCGCTGTGGTCGCGGTACCTTCCGGGCTCCCTTTCCCCCGGAAATCCGCTATGTCCAGCCGTATCCTCGTCACCACCACGTCGTTCCAAGACACCCCCGGCCCGCACCACAGCACGCTCGCCGCCACCGGCTGGGAGGTCGTCCGGGCCCGCGGGCCGCTCTCCGAGGGCGACACGCTCGCCCTCGTCGGCGAGATCGACGGCTTCATCTGCGGCGACGACGTGATCAGCCGGGCCGTGCTCGAGAAGGCCAGGCCGCGGCTGAAGGTGCTCTCCAAGTACGGCATCGGCGTCGACAAGATCGACGTTCCCGCCTGCACGGAGGTGGGCATCCCGCTGCTGTTCACGCCGGGGGTCAACCACACGACCGTGGCCGAGCACGCCTTCCTGCTGCTCCTGGCGCTCGAGAAGAACCTGCTGTTCCACACCGACTCGGTGCGGAGCGGCGGCTGGCAGCGGA
>CAJBSQ010000714.1 GCA_903958265.1 uncultured Planctomycetaceae bacterium | reverse complement strand
TGATTGCGGATCGAACCCTCCACCAGACCGCCCGTTTTACTCTTCTCGTAATCAACCCACAGGCCACCCATCGAGTAGTGCACCGCCGGGAAGATCTTCATCGGCGTGACGCGAGGATCCACGCCCTGGAACTTCTCGTAAATCTCGAGGATCCCGCCGAGTTTCCGGTCGAGCGTCTCTCGGGGGATGTGCGTGAGGTCGAGGTAGACGCAGAGCCGGTCCTTCTCCACGGAGAGCCCGTCCGTCGTGCAGATGTCGAAGATCTCGCGGGTCGCGATGTCCCGGGGCACGAGGTTGCCGTACTTGGGATACCGCTCCTCCAGAAAGTAGGAGCGTTCGGCCTCCGGAATGCTCCGCGGGTCGCGGGGGTCTTGCGGTATCCGTGGCACCCAGACCCTCCCCCCTTCGCCGCGGGCGCTCTCGCTCATCAGCCGCAGTTTGTCGGCGCCGGGGATCGCGGTGGGGTGCACCTGAATGAACTCACCATTCCCATACCAGGCACCGGCCCGATAGGCACGGCTCACGGCACTGCCCGTGCAGACCATCGACATCGTTGACCGGCCGTAGATCAAGCCGTTGCCACCGGTGGCAAGCACGACGGCGTCTGCCGGAAACGCCTTGAACTGCATCGTCACGAGATCCTGGCAGACGGCGCCCCGGCAGCGGCCAGACTCGTCGAGCACGGGGCCGAGGAAGTCCCAAAACTCCCACTTCTTGACCTTCCCGGCCACCTCCCACCGCCGCACCTGCTCGTCGAGCGCGTAGAGCAGTTGCTGCCCCGTGGTGGCCCCGGCGAAGGCAGTCCGCTTGTAGAGCGTGCCGCCGAACCGCCGCTGGTCGCGAAAGCCTTCCGACGTGCGGTTGAAGGGCACGCCCAGCCGGTCCATCAGATCGATGATCCGCGGCCCCCAGTCGGCCATCTCCTTCACGGGTGGCTGGTGCTGGAGGAAGTCGCCTCCGTACACGGTGTCGTCAAGGTGCTTCCACTCGCTGTCGCCCTGCTGCCGGGTGAGGGCGTTGACGCTGTTGATGCCCCCTTGGGCGCAGACGCTGTGCGACCGCTTGACCGGCACGAGACTGACGAGATCGACGTCGACCCCCAGTTCCGCCAGCCGCATCGTGGCCGAAAGGCCGGCGAGACCGCCACCGATGACGAGGACCCTTGGTTGAGCCATGGCATTCACCTTCCTGGATCGGGGTTCAGTTGGGTGCGTTGGGAATCGGTACGGGGGCGACTGCGGCGCCCGGAGCGGAGAGGGCATGCTTCTGTTTTTCGGCCCAGGTTTCCGCCTCACGGGCCCGGGGCACGTCGATCGAACGCATGCCGGCCAGCGCCCCGAGCCCCGCGGTTGCGAGGCCGAGGCCGATCACGATGCTGATCACGTTCGCCCGCCGCATCGCGGCCGGGCTCGTCCACAGGCCCCAGGTGATGCCGAGCGTCCAGAGGCCATTGGAAAAGTGAAACACGGTCGACAGCACGCCGATCGCGTAAAAAATCGCCACCAGTGTGGGCTGGAGCGCCTCGGCAGCCGTGCTCGCGGCGTGGTGCGGATCGAACCGCCCACCCCCCAAGGGCTTGCCGAGCCAGTGCAGCTGCGCGATGTGCCAGACGATGAAGGCGAAGGCGATCATGCCGGTCGCCCGCTGCAGCGTGTACCGCACGTTGCCGACGTACGAATACGAACCGACGTTGGGCATGCCATTGGCGATAATCACAAAACCGATCGCCGCGTGAAACAGCATGGGCAGAAAGATGAAGGCCCATTCGATCGGCACGAGCAACGGCCCGAGCGAGTGGATCATGTCCACCCGAGACTGGAACGTCCGACCGTCGTCTCCGGCCAGAATCGAGGCGTTGGTCAGCAGGTGCACGGCCAGAAACGCTCCGATCGGAATCAGCCCCGCCAGCGAGAACAGCCGATAGATCAGAAACTGGTGACGTTCCAGGAACTACGGGGATGACTCGCTCACGCTCGGCCTCGGCGGCGATCATGCCGCGGTGTGGGGGTGGGACACTCAGCCCATCGTCGAGGGCGCTGACGGCGCGGGCGGGTGGGTCCGGAGAAGTATAGGTATGGCCCGCCGACCGACAACGCCACGGGGTGATTTGGCGGCAGGCGGCGGTGGTTTTATACTCGGAGTCCAGAACGTGACCGACGGGTACGGAGGATGCTGGTGACGCATCGCGACGACGATTCAGCCGACCCGTCCACGGCCCCGCACCGCGACCACGAGGTGGTCGCGCACCTGCCCGACGGCGTCGCCGTCTTGGATTCGGGCGGCTCGATCGACTGGGCCAACGAGCACCTGACCGGCTGGTGCGGGATGGGAGACCTCCGGGGCAGGGACTTCCTGGCCTCGCTCGCCGGGTGGTCGTCGGAGCATCGGCCTGAGGAAGTGGCCGCGTTTCATGAGTCGCTGCTGGCCGGCCGGTCCGCATTCTCGATCCTGAAGACCGCCGCCAACCGGTTCTTCGCCGTCCATGCCTCGGCGGCCTTCACGCCGGCCGACCTCTCGAGCGGGCCGCGGGTCATCGTGACCGTCCGCGACGTCACCCAGACGATCCTCGAGCAGCAGAAGCGGGCCGCCATCCACGCCGCCGGCCAGACCCTCGCCGACCTGTCGCCGTCGGAACTGGCCGACATGACGGTCAACGAGCGGATCGAACTGCTCAAGAGCAACATCATCCATTACTCGAAAGATCTGCTGAAGTTCGACGTCCTCGAGATCCGGCTACTCGACCGCCAGACCGGCCGACTCGAGCCGCTGCTCGCCGAAGGCATGCAGCCGGAGGCCGAAGCCCGGATCCTCTACGCCCGGCCCGAGCACAACGGCGTCACCGGCTTCGTGGCAGCCTCGGGCCGCAGCTACTGGTGCAGCGACACCACGAAGGATCCGCTCTATCTCGAGGGCTGCAAGGGGGCCAAGAGTTCGATCACCGTGCCGCTGATGCTGCATGAGCAGGTGATCGGAACCTTCAACGTGGAGAGCCCCGAACCGGGTGGATTCGACGACACCGACCTGCAGTTCCTGGGGATCTTTTCCCGCGACGTCGCCGCCTCGCTCAACACGCTCGAACTCCTCGTAGCGGAAAAGGCGACGACCGCGGCGGAGAGCATCGAGGCGATCCACGGCGCGGTGGCCCTGCCGGTGGACGACATCCTCAACGACGCCGTCAGCGTCATGGAGAAATACATCGGCCACAATGCTGACGTCGTCGAGCGGCTGCAGCGGATCCTCCGCAACGCCCGCGACATCAAGCAGGTGATCCAGAAGGTCGGTGAGCAGATGGCGCCGAGCGTGGCCCACGCCCAGCGCCGGCAGGGCGAACGCCGCCGGACGCTCGTCGGCCGCCGAGTTCTCGTGGTCGATTCCGACGAGCAGGTGCGGCAAGCAGCCCACGCCCTGCTCGAGAGGTCGGGCTGCACGGTGGAGACCGCCCGCGACGGCGTTGAGGCGGCCTCGATGGTGCGGGCGGGCGGCGACGATGCCTACGACGCGATCATCTCCGACATCCGCCTGCCCGACATGAGCGGATACCAACTGCTGCTGCGGCTGCAGGAGATTCTCGACCCGGTGCCACTGATTCTGATGACGGGCTTTGGATACGACCCTGGTCATTCGATCGTCAAGGCCCGGCAGGCGGGCATCGATCTCGTGCTCTTCAAGCCCTTCCGCATCGACCAGCTGCTCGACACGGTCGAAAAGTCGATCGTGCGGCGGCAGGCCACGCCGATCGCATCGGCCGACTCGCCCGGCCGCGGCTAAGTCTCCGCCGCCTGCCAATCTTGCCTGTCTTGCCCGGGCGTTCGCGGCCGCGACTCGGCCTTGACCCCTGGTGGCGGCCGCGGGTACTTCTCCCGCCCCAAGGTTCGTTTCCCGCACGAAGGACTCCGTGTATGCCACGCGTCACCCTCCCGCGACTCGTGTTCGGCCCGCGCCGATCGCTGACGGCCTCAACCGGCCGCCTCGTGGCCGCAGCGGTGCTGGCCGTGGCGTGCGGGTGGGCCTGCGGACCGGCTGCCGCGGAGGAGCTTCCGGCCCCCGACGGCGGCTCCCCCGGCGACGCGGCCGCGGCGCGGAGAATGATCGAAGAGGCGATCAGCCAGACGGGCCGCCCGAGCGATTCTGCCCCCAGACCGAAGCCGGCCCCCGCCGATGCCGCGGCGGCCGACAGCCTCCTGCTCGCCCGCATCTCGGCCGA
>CAJBSQ010000713.1 GCA_903958265.1 uncultured Planctomycetaceae bacterium | reverse complement strand
GACCTCGTGGTGGCGGCCGACGTGCTCTACGAGCAGCACCATGCCGAGGCCCTCGCGGCCGTGGTGGCCCGCACGCTGGCCCCACACGGGGTGGCCCTCGTCGCCGATCCCGGCCGCGCCCGGGCCGTGAACTTCGAGCCGGCGATCCGGGCCGCTGGCCTGGGCGTGGTGAAGCAGCGGCCGCGCCGGCCGGCCGGGGCCGCATCCGGCCCGCTGATCGACATCTACCGCGTCACCCATCCCGCCTGACGGGACGCCGGATGCTAGCACCTCACGTGCTAGCACTCGATGTTGTGGTGGCGGGGCTTGCGGCACCACAAAATCACAAAAATCCTTGCCATTGCCTCGGCGTTCGATACGTTCGCCCCCAAGCCGGCAGGGACGCCGGTGTGACCTTCACGGAGGATCTGTTTCTCATGGCAGCCAAGCCCCTTATCGGCATCAATACCGACTACCGTTCCACCCGCAAGGAGCACGCGGCCCTCTCGTTCGTCGCCGCCGGCTACTACGACGGCATTACGGCGTCCGGTGGCATCCCCGTGATCCTGCCGCCGCTGGCTGACGAGGAGGACGTGATCCGCCTGCTCGACCTGCTCGACGGCGTGGTGATGGTCGGCGGAGCCGACCTCGATCCACGTCGCGACGGCTACATGCCCCATCCCGCCGTGCGGCCGATGGACACCCGTCGGGAGGACTTCGACCGGCTGCTCGCGAAGCACATCTGCGCCCGGCACATGCCGGTACTGGCGATCGGCAGCGGCATGCAACTGCTCAACATCACCGAGGGGGGCACGCTGTTCCTCCACATCCCGGAAGATCTGCCGAAGGCGATTCCCCACAAGGATCCGACTGACCTGGCCCACCGGCATGCCCTGGTCGTGGAACCGGGCTCGGCCATGGAGCGGGTCTACGGCGACGGCGAGATCCGCGTGAACAGCATGCACCACATGGCGATCGACGATGTGGCCATGAGTTTTCGCGTCACCGCCCGGGCACCGGACGGGGTGGTCGAGGCGATCGAAAGCGCGGTCGAGAACTGGACGGCCATCGGCGTGCAGTTCCATCCCGAAGCCGAGACGGCCTCGGCCCTCGACGTGAAGATCTTCGAGGAGTTCGTGGTCGGCATCACCGGTGAGCAGCCGGCCATCAAGCTGGTCGCGTAGCACCCCGGCGGCCGCCACTAGGCCGGGCAGAGGTCTGGTGCTCCGCAGCGGTTCAGCGTTTGTTCACGAAGAGTGTCAGGCGCCTGGTTCCACATGCGTCCGCTCCGCAGCCTTCGGGTGTCTCTCCACCCGGGGCCGCGGGGCACGTCTGGTCAGGCGGCGATCCAGGTGGCGTTCCTGAAACTGCGGAGCCACGTCAGTTGCCGCTTGGCGAGCTGACGCGTCCGCTGTTGGGTGCGTTGGATGGCGGTGGCACAATCGATGCGGCCGGCGAGTAGGTCGCGTGCCTCCGCGTAGCCCGCGGCCTGACCGGCCGTGGCGCCGAGGCCGCCGGCCTGCTCGACCGCAGCGCGTGTCTCTTCGACGAGCCCGTGGGCGAACATCCATTCCACGCGGCGGTCGATCCGCGAGTAGAGCGTGGCCCGCGGCAGGTCGACGATCATCAGCCGCGGCTCGAACAAGGGGTTTGGGGCCGGGGCGAAG
>CAJBSQ010000712.1 GCA_903958265.1 uncultured Planctomycetaceae bacterium | reverse complement strand
GATTCGTTCGTCGTTCGTCAACCAATCCCAACCCTTTGGCCGGGAGGCTCGGTCGTTCGCGCCCGCCCGGCCCCAGTTCTGAAAGGTTTCATTCCATGACCCGTTCCCTGTTCATCCGCGCCTGTGGCGTGGTCGCCGCCATCACGGCGGTGACCTGCTGTGCCCTTACCTCCCGGGCCGACATCGTCACCCAAAACGAACTGCCCGACGTCGTTTTCGTATCGGGCACCTCGACCGGTTCGCAGGCCTTCGCCGACATCGGTTCGCCGACTGTCGACTCCGGCAACATCAATACCGGCACGTCGTTCACGATCGGCAACCTGATCTCGACCGGTGCGAACGCCGGCTACTTCACGGGTCTCTCGACCCAGATCTTCGGACCAGTCGCCTTCAGTCCGGCTGTCGGATCGAGCCTCAGTTTCGGAAACGCTACGTTTGGGAGTTTCCTCTCGACGTCGATCACCGAGCAATCCAACGTTGCCGGCGAGCGGAGTTTCTACGTGCTCGGCAACTACACCGCCGGCACCTTCGATCCGGCACTCGCGCCCAACCCGGCGCCGGCCAGCATGATCGTCAGCTTCACGCAGTCTCCAGCAGGCACAGGTTCGATCTCTGACTCAGCGTCGATTTCGATTCCCCCTGAAGCTGTCCCCGAGCCTTCGACCATCCTGCTCGCCGGAGTCGGCCTGGCGGGCGGACTCGTGGTGGATCAGAGCCGGCGGCACCGCCGACGGAAGTTCGCCGGCCAGGCCGGCGGGCTCGACAACGATTCATCGACGATTCCTGGCTGATGGTTGAACGACCCATCTGCCGAGGGAACGTCGGGTTGGTTGATGGTTGATGATTGATTGACGACAACGAACGAAGGCCGCGCTGGCATCTGCCAGCGCGGCTTTTTTCGTCTGGAGTTCCCCTTCTCGCTTCGAGCAGGCCCGTGGTAGCCTCACCCGGCGTCGTGTTACGCAAACCGACGTGCCCCGGAGACTCGCCATGCATGCCGTTCGCGGATTCTTCTCGCTGCTCGCCCGCCTGATGATCGCGGCGATCTTCCTGATGAGCGCCGTCGCCGGCAAGATCATGAACTTCAACGGCACGGTCGAGAAGATGGCGGCGGAGGGGGTGCCCTCACCTACGATCCTGCTGGGTGGCGCAATCGCCTTCCTGATCATCGGCAGCCTGTCGATCGTGCTCGGGTACAAGGGGAGGTTCGGCGCCCTGCTGCTGCTGGTCTTCCTCGCCGCCGCCACCTACTACTTCCACGACTTCTGGAAACTGCCGGCCGATGTGTCGCCGGGGGTGCAGCAGGGCGAGGTCATCGCCTTCATGAAGAACATCGCCCTGATGGGCTGCATGCTGTTCCTGATCGCCAACGGCACGGGGCCGTGGAGTCTGGATAACCGCGGGCAGAATGCGGCTGGCGATTCCGCCGACGACGACGAGTAGGCAACCCGCGTGGCTCCGGCCGAGCCTCACCATCCCGCGGCCAGCAGCATCGTCGCCGCGTGAATGTCGACGATCGACTCGATGTCGTCACAGTATCCGCCGCCACAGACGATGGCCACCGGTACGGCGGCGGCCGTCGCGGCTTCGAGGACCAGCCGATCGCGGGCGAGCAATCCGGGCTTGCTGAGCTTCAACCGGCCGAGCCGATCGCCCGCGAAGGGATCGGCGCCCGCGATGTACAGCGCGAGCCCGGGCCGAGCGCGGGCAAACGCCGCCGCGACCGCCGGGGCAAGCGCCCCGAGATACCCCTCGTCGTCGGTGCCGTCCTCGAGGGGCACGTCGAGGTCACTCGGGAACTTTCGCAGTGGGAAGTTTTTGGCGGCGTGAATCGACAGCGTGAACACCGTCGGGTCGGCGGCGAAGATCTCCGCGGTGCCGTTCCCCTGATGGACGTCGCAGTCGAGGATCAGCACCCGCTCGACGACTCCTCGGGCCTGCATCTCGCGGGCGGCCACCGCCGTGTCGTTGAACACGCAGAATCCCTCGCCCCAGTCGGTACCGGCATGGTGCGTCCCGCCGGCGAGGCTGGCGGCCCTGCCGTCGTCGATCGCGGCCGCGGCCGCGTCGATCGCCGCCCCGGTGCTCCGTAGCGACCGCTCGACGAGTTCGTGGCTCCACGGAAACCCGATCCTCCGGATCTCGTCGCGGGAGAGCGTGCCCGCAAACACCCGCCCCACGTAGCCGCGGTCGTGCACCCGCAGGATCTCGTCGTCGGTGGCGGCATGGGGTTCGACGAATGCCAGGTCCGCTCCGGCGGCCGCATGGGCCTCGAGCCGAGCGCGGAGCCTCCCGTACTTCGACGCCGGAAACCGGTGCCCCTCGGGAAGCGGCAACGGATAGCGGTCGGAGGGAAAGAGCCTCATGGCAGCATGACTCCGCTGGTCATGGCACCCGTCCCCGGACGGCGGTGGATCACCGCCGCCTGGCGGCCTTGGACTTCTTTCCTGCCGCCCGGCGGGTCTTTCCGCCGTCGTCGCGGCCGTCGATCAGCACGTCGATCGAGCCCGTCTCCACGCGGTAAAGCCAGCCGTGGATCCGCGGCAGCGGCCCCTTCGCGTGCATGTTGCGGATCAGTGCCAGGTTCTTGAGATGCTTGATCTGGAGCTTGACGTTTTCCTCCGTGAGCACCGCGAGTTTCTCCTCGCGGGAGAGCTTTCGCTCCGCGGCGATGCGGTTGGCCGACTCCTTGGCGCCGGTGGCGATGCACAGCCAGTCGGCGATGTAGTTTTCGTGCACGCCATCCTCGATCGCCGCGATGCCGCCGCAGCGGGTGTGGCCGCAGACGATGATGTCCTGGATTTTGAGGTGGACCACGCCGTACTCGAGGATGGCCGAGATGTTGACGTCGTTGAAAGCGACGATGTTGGCGACGTTCCGGTGGACAAACATGGTGCCCGGCTTGGAGCCGGTCATCTGATGCTCGCTGACCCGGGAATCGGAGCAGCCGATCCAGAGCACCTGCGGCGTCTGCTTGGTCGCGATCGCCTGGTAGTACTCTTCATTGGGCAAGAACTCACCCGAGACGAACTTCGCGTTTCCAGTCAGCAGCTCGCCGATCGTGTCGCCCATGTCATTCCGCTCCTCGAGGGGTCGTTCGCCAGAGTGGCTTCCGCGGCCCACGAGGCTACCGCGCGGCCCGAAAGGAGGCCATCGGGCCACCGGGGCGGGTCTTTTGGTCTTGCATCGCCACGGCGGCAGGGTGAAAGTGCGGGCTCGCCGGGACCGTGCCGGCCCGACTCCGGAGCGGTGACATGGGCCTCGACATGCTGTTCGGCACCTGGCAGGCGGCCCTCACCGCGCTGATCGTGGCGCTCACGCTCGCCGCGCTCCTGTTTGTGCAGCGGGCCCCCGACATGGTGATGATCGGGGGCGTGGTGGTCCTGCTGGCCGTCGGCGTGATCACGCCCGACGAAGCCCTGCGGGGCATGAGCAACGAGGGCATGATCACGGTGGCCGCGCTGTTCGTCGTGGCGGCCGCCGTCGAACGCACCGGCGCGCTGGCCTCGCTCGTCGACCGGGCGCTGGGTCGACCGACGTCGCTGGCGGCTGCGCAGCTTCGCACCATGGTGGCCCCGGGCGTGCTCTCCGCCTTCGTCAACAACACCCCGGTCGTCGCCCTGATGGTGCCCGCGATCCGCGATTGGGCGAAGAAGAACCGCCTGAGTGTGTCGAAGCTCCTGATGCCGATGAACGCGGCCGTCGTCCTGGGCGGCCTGTGCTCGCTGATCGGCACGAGCACCAACGTCGTCGTCAGCGGGCTCGTCGCCGGGAAGCGGGGGCAGCCCCTTGGGATGTTCGACATCACGTGGCTGGGCGTGCCGTTGTTCGCCGCCGGCCTCGTCTACCTGATCACGGCGAGCAAGTTCCTGCTCAAGGATCGCCGGCCACCGATGAGCACCAGCGATGATCCCCGGCGGTACACGCTCGAAATGGTGGTCGAACCGGGCAGCCCGCTCGCGGGCCGAACGATCGAGGCGGCGGGCCTGCGTCACCTGCACGGCCTGTTCCTCATGGAGATCGACCGCAACGGCCACGTGATCGCCGCCGTCGCGCCGACGGAACGTCTTCAGGCGGGTGACCGCCTGGTGTTCGTGGGTGTGATCGATTCCGTCATCGAACTGCAGAAGATCCGTGGCCTGCGGCCCGCCACCGACCAGGTCTTCAAGCTCGACGATCCGCGGAGCGAACGGGTGCTCGTCGAGGCGGTCGTCTCCCCGTCGTGCCCGCTGGTCGGCCGCACGATCCGCGAGGGCCGCTTCCGCTCCACCTATGGGGCCGTCGTGATCGCCGTCGCCCGCGACGGCGAGCGGCTGGAGATGAAGATCGGCAACATCGTGCTGCAGCCGGGCGACACGCTGCTGGTCGAGGCCGGCCCGAACTTCCTCGACCGCCAGCGATCCAACCGGCACTTCTACCTCGTCAGTGAGGTGACAGGCTCCACGCCGCCGCGGCACGACAAGGCCTGGATCGCCTGCACGGTGCTCGCGGCGATGGTCCTCGCCGCCGCCCTCGAACTGGTGCCCATGGTGGCGGCGGCGCTCGTCGCGGCCTGCGCCGTGGTGGCGCTGCGGTGCATCTCGTCGACCGAGGCCCGCCGGGCGATCGAGTGGGAATCGCTCCTCCTGATCGCCGCAAGCTTCGGACTGGCCCGGGCCATGGAGAAGACCGGCCTCGCCGAGGCCGTCGCCCACTCGACGATCGCGGCGGCGGGCGACCAGCCGCACCTGGTCCTGGCCGCCCTCTACGTGGTGACGATGCTGTTCACCGAACTGATGAGCAACAACGCCGCCGCGGTGCTCACCTTTCCGATCGCCTGGCAGACCGCCGCCGACCTGGGCGTCAATCCGATGCCCTTCATCATGGCGATGACGGTGGCGGCGAGCTGCGGCTTCGCGACGCCGATGGGCTACCAGACCAACCTCATGATCTACGGGCCCGGGGGCTACAAGTTCAGCGACTACATGCGGTTCGGCGGGCCTCTCAACCTCCTCGTGATGGCCATCACCATCGCCCTCGCCCCGCTCATCTGGCCCTTTCGCCCCTAGAGCGCATTCGACTTACGTGGTTCGCCGGCTCGGGGGCGGTAAAAGTCGCGTCGCCGGGCGAGGATACGCCCAAGGCTCCGCGAGCGTTCGCCGACCCCCTTCGCCTACCCGCCCTCGCTTACGGAGACGACGCTCCACATAAACTGAATGCGCTTTCGTTGCCCGGGTTTGCAACGGCCCGGTGGCGTCATAGGCTAGGGGTTTGCGGCGCAGGCGGTTCCCGGCACACGGGCGGTAT
>CAJBSQ010000711.1 GCA_903958265.1 uncultured Planctomycetaceae bacterium | reverse complement strand
GGCCGCGAAGGTCCAGCGGATTTACACGTCCACCGCCGTGGTCACCAAGGACGAAAATCCACCGCTCGTCGTGCCCTCGGTGCCGACGGGCGTCGTGACCGTCGCGGCGGGCGTGACGCAGACGGATGCCATCGGTCGTTCGGGAACCACGCCGCTGATCAAGCGTGGAGGTGGCACGCTCGTGCTCACCGCGGCGGCGACATTTTCCGGAGGGACGGTGGTTGAGGAAGGCGAGATTATTATCCGTCATGTTTCCGCTCTCGGAAGCGGCGGGCTCGAGGTGCGGGCGGGTGCCCGCGTCACGCTCGACATCGGTTTTGAGACGGTCGCAGTCTCGCGACTGGTGCTCGACGCCGCCGCTCGGCTGGATGTGGGAACGGGAGGCGTGGTGACGAGTCCCGGGGGAACCGATGCCACGGCCCTCCGTCAGCGGCTCATCGTGGGAATGCACGATGGCTCGTGGCGCGGGGCGACCGGTCTCGGCTCACACGCGGCTCCGGCGGGAAGTCATCGGGCCGTCGGCGCGCGAATGTCCCAAACGGAGATCATGGTCGGGTGGGCCGCGGCGGGCGATACGAATCTGGACGGTCTCGTCGACGCACTCGACATCGGGAATCTCGTCGGTGGTGGTTTGTTCAACGCCACGCGGGTTGCCACCTGGGATACCGGTGACTTCAACTACGACGGGATTTTCGACATGCTCGACGTGGCGGACATGATCGCGGCCTCCCTCTACGACCAGGGATCCTATCGGACGACGACGCCTTCGTCGGAGCCGCCTTCCGTGCCGGTCGTGTCTCCGCATGTGGTGGCGTTCAGCGTGACCAACAGCTGGACCGGAAACATAGCGGCCACGGTGACGATCAGGAACCAGGGAACCACGCCGATCAACGGCTGGACGCTCGAGTTCGACCTCGACGCCACGCTCACCTCCGGCAACCTCTGGGGTGCCGAGATCGTGAGCGTGTCCGGGGCCCGCTATCGGCTCAAGAGCGCCTCCTACACGGCCACGATCCCGGCGGCGGGGACGGTCTCGTTCTCATTCAACGCCGGCGGACTGCCGACGGTGCAGATGTCCAACAAGGTCTTCAACGGCCTCCCGGTGGCGTGAGCGCCTGCCCCGCGCCCAGGCGGGGCCAGTGGATGGTGTCGATAACGGCCGAACTACACGAGCCGGCCGACGAGCCAGACCACGACGAGCACGCCGCCGAGAATGCCACCCAGCCAGCCGAGCCATTCGAGCGTGGCCCGGCGGATGGCCGCTGGATCCTCGTGGTGCGTGGCCGCGAACACGACCGCCGCCACGAGCACCAGCGGCAGACCGAAAGCGATCCCAGGCACGCGGTCGAGCAGGGTGAGGGCCAGCAGGGAGGTCGGCATCACCGCTTCTCCTTCTTCTCGTCCCGGGGCGCTGGGTGCATCGGGCCCGAGAAGGCGTCGTAGATCACCAGCGCGTTGAGCATGCCCGCAAGCATCGTGTAGAGCGTGCCAATCTCGAAGAACCGGCCGAGCTGCTTGTGCCAGACCGAGAGTTGGTCGGCCGGCGTGCGGTCGAGCATCCCCGGCGGCGGAAACGGCCGAAACTGTCGCCACGGGGGCAACGGGCGGAAATCTTCCGGCTCGATGTCGGGATCGACGCGGGCCAGCTCCGTGGCATACGCCTGCGACACCGGCTGGCCGCGGGAGAGCGGCGGAACCATGAACGAACTGAGCAGCACGGGCTGCTTTGCGGCACCCTCGAGCCGCCACGACTGGAGCAGCGCCGGGATGGCGGCGGCGCCGATGCCCGCCTGACAGAGAAAGGCCCAGCGCTTCTCGCCCGGCTTCCACGCGGCATAGACGACGCGTCCGCCGCCGAGCCAGAGGCCGACGACGAAGATCGTCAGCAGGCTCACCATGAAGAGCACGCCCTTTTGTCGCCGCCCCTGGTAGAGCTGGCCGAGCCCCGGAACGAGCCATGAAAGCACTGCCGCCACGGCCGGACTCTTGAGGTCGATGGGTGTTTCGTCGTCGGGCGAGAGCGCGACGATGCGGCCGGCCGCGAGCGATGCTGATATTCCCAACGGAGGCTCCTGCCCAAGCGATTTCGAACCACCGCGCCGCAGTCTAGGGTTTTTTTCCGTCGCCTGCACCCTGGCTGGTCGCATCGTGCCCAGCCGGGAATCGGTCGAAGCCCGGGGGCATGAGCCGCGGGAACATGATCGGCCCGGGCGTCAGCCCCAGAGTCGGCGGACGGGCGTGACGCGGGCAGCAGTCGGCTGGCGGGGCCGCTCGACGTGGTCGGTGAACTCGCCGTCGCCGTCGCCCGGCAGGAGTTCCCGCCAGGCGCGTTCGACCGTGTCGGCGGCGACACGATCGAGTCGTTCTCCCGCGGCCGCGACCGCCGAGAGCCGTGCCAACCGGCAGACGGTCCGCGGCACGCCCCCGGAGAATCGGGCGATCGTCGCCACGGCGGCGTCAGAGAACGCATCGGCCCCCGCGTCCACCCGCTCCAGCGCGAATGCCACGTAGGCGGCGACGTCGCCTTCGTCCCACGGCGGCAGGTCGATCCGCACGCCGGCCCGGCGGCGGAGTGAAGCAGGAACCCGCGCTACCCCGCCCGGTGTGGCGGTGGCCACGACGATCGTCGTGGCGAATCGTGGTTCCCCCGCAGCGACCAACCGGTCGATGCCCTCGAGAGCATCCACAGGCGCCGCATCGACGTCGTCGAACACCAGCACCGTCGACCGCTCCATGAGCATGTTTTCCCGGAGGCGGTTCTCGAGCGCGAGCCAGGGGCGAATCGCCTCGGCGCGGCTCGCGGGATCCAGCGGCAGCCGCGCGAGCAACAGGTCGAGCCACTCTCCCTCGGGCAGGCCGCGGAGCGAGAGCACGGCCGTTTCGGCCCCCAGGCCTCCCAGGCGGCGGGCCGCGGCGGCGACCAGGTGGCTCTTGCCGAGTCCCGTGTCGGCCACGACGAGTCCGCACCGCTGCCGTTCGGCCAGCAGCCACTCCAGCCGCGCCAGGGCCTCCTCGCGGGATGGTCCCGCATGGAACCCGGCGGGGTCGATCACGCCGTCGAATGCCGTCGCTGCCAGAGAGAGTCGATCGCGTACCATGGCCGGGAGTGTAGCGGCGAGGTCACGGCGGGTCAGGAGAGACTTTGCCGGGGATTCCGCAGGTTCACCAGGTCGAAGGTGGAGCGATGAGCGAGCGGTTTTTCCTGTCGACGTCGCCGCGAGACGGCCGGGCCGTGCTCGACGGCGACGAGGCTCGCCACCTCGCCCGCGTGCTGCGGTGCGCGGTCGGCGACACGATCCGCGTCTTCGATGGCACCGGCACCGAGTGGCCCGCCCGCGTCGCCTCGATCGCACGCGATCAGGTCATCGTCGAACTCGGCGAGCCGGTCTGCGACGAGCCGCCACCGGGCGTTCGGCTGACGGTTGCCGTGGCGCTCCCCAAGGGGGAGCGGCAGAAGTGGCTCGTCGAAAAGCTGACCGAACTGGGCACCGGCCGGCTCGTGCCCTTGGTCACGACCAGGGGCGTGGCCGAGCCGACGCCGGCCGCGGTCGAGCGGCTGCGTCGCGGCGTGATCGAGGCCTGCAAGCAGTGCGGCCGCCGCACCCTGATGGAGATCGGCATGCCCCAGTCGATCGCCGACCTGGTCGGCGCTCGACATCCCGGCTCGTGGATCGTGGTGGCCGATCCGGGAGCGCCGCCACTCGCTGCCGGGGCGGCCCCCGCCCGAGGCCTGGCCGTGATCGCGCTTGTCGGGCCCGAAGGGGGATTCACGCCGGAGGAGTTTGCCGCCCTCGATGCGGCGGGCATCGAACGCGTCGGCCTCGGGCCGCACGTGCTCCGCGTGGAGACGGCGGCGATCGCGGTGGCTGCGCGGCTGGCATGACGGTGCCGGTTTTTGCGGCAGGCGTTCAGCAGCGACGCGACCGGGCGACGAAGGCCAGGGCTGCCATGACGGCGGCGACCAGGCCCACCGCCGGCTCGGGAACCGTCGCCACCATGCCCGCGGCCGACAGCGGGTTGTAATGCCCTGCGTTGAAGAGGCCCGTCGTCACGAAGTCGGCCACATCGAGGATGTCGACCAGCCCGTCGTAGCTGAAGTCGCCCTCGAGCCACGTCGCGGGGAGGCCCGTGTCGAACTTTTCTAGGGCCAGAACGTTGGCGGCGTCGAGGATATCGATCGACCAATCGAGGTTCGTGTCGCCCGGGGCCGCGTAGGCGAACGTCACCGAGCCGTCGCCCTCCTCGAGCCAGCCAACACTCCGCGGAACGCCGCTGGCCGAGTCGGCGGCCGCCACACTCGACGTGATCCCGCTCGTGCCACTCCACGAGCCGTCGCCGCGGCCCGTGACGATCGCGGCGAGCAGGTCGACGGCGGAGAGCCCCGAGGCGACTGTGATCATGCCGCTGCCGACATCGATGAGACCACCGGCATTCGTCGCGAGGCCGCCCACGGTCGTCTGCAGGAAGGGCGTGACCGCGAGGGTGCCGCCGGCGAGCGGCACGATCGTGCTTGCGGCAAGTGCCGACGGATGCGCCAGCCGTAGCGTGCCTTGCTGGATCGTGGTCGAGCCGGTCAGCGTGTTGGCCTGATCGACGAGGAGCGTGCCGGCTCCCGCTTTTACGACTGGTGTTACGCCTGAGAGGAGCGGATAGCCAGCCTGGCTCTGCGTCTGCGTGCCGCTGCCGACCGTGATCGTGATCACGGGGTCGGGTAGCGCCGAGAGCCGCGTGACGCCGTCTTGATACTGCTGCTCGTCCTCGATGCCCCAGTTGAGGACGATCAGAAAGGGGCTGCTCGCGGTCGTGGCCCCGCCGGGATAGCTCGGCCCGGTCGCCGTAGCCTCGGCCCAGAGGCCGTAGAGTCCGGGGGCGTCGGGGGTGGCGAGTTCGTAGGCGGTGAGGTGGTGATGCTCGCCCGGAAAGCCGACGAACGTGTCGAGGAACAGCGGATTGGTGCCGCCGATCCCGGTCGCCGCGACGGTCGCGATCGCGGCTGCGCGATTGACGACATCGATCGTGCCCGAAGCGACTGGCAGCGGGTCGAGCGGGCCCGTCGTGGGATTCCAGTACGTCAGCGGCGACGTGAAGCGGAGGGTCACCGCCGTGTTGGCCGGCAGCGTGTCGGCCCGGCTGAAGCCCGGATACGTCGTCGAGATCGGCAGCCCGAAGCCGGGCGTCGCGAGGTTCTCGTCGACGTTGAAAAAGTCGTAGACGCCCGGGGCCACGGTGAGCCGGTTGGTCGCCGCGGCATAGTCGATCACGAACGGTTCGCCGTGGCCACTCGCGGGGTGGGGAAGCAGCGCCGCAAGGCATGCGGCAAGACCCGCGGCGAGGCCGATGCGGCGTCGGGCTTGCCGGGCGAGCAGGTGTTCGAGCGGCATCGCGGCGGTTCCTGGGGTGGGATGAATCACTGCGGAGCGGCAGGCGGGAGACGTCAGCGGCGGTCGCGAGGCATGGCGTCGGGCATGGCAAACGTGGGCTGATCGGGAGCGGCGACGGCGGCGGCGACCCAGTCGCCGATGGAGGCTGCAGG
>CAJBSQ010000710.1 GCA_903958265.1 uncultured Planctomycetaceae bacterium | reverse complement strand
CGCTTGACGTCGGCGAGTCCCAACAGCACCGCCTGGCGATCGGCGGCAGACTCCTCGGAGACCGCGAGTTCGTAGTCGGCCCGCGTCTTGTCGAGTTCGGCCCTTCGCAGTTTCAGGCTGCCGGCCAGGTTGTCCTCGCGGAACTTGATCCGCTTGACGATGTCCCGAAGCCGAGCAAGCAAGTCGCCCCGCAGCACCATCCGCTCGTCGGGGTCCTGCTGCGTCCGCAGCTGGTCGACGTCAAGCTCTGCGAGGTCCGCCGCCTGCTCGTCTTCGGCCACAGTCCGCACCTGGGCGATGAAGGCCTCGACCACACCCCCATCCAGATCCGCGCGACGCGTGTCGATCAGCGCCTGCTCAAGCGACTGCCGCCGCGTCTCGTACGACCTCGAATCCTGCTCTTCGACTCGCGACCGGGCCGTCCAGGTTTCCAGTTCTCGAAACTCCTTCGCATACGTCTTCCACGGCCGGTTGTGGTCGGCGGTGAGCAGCATGACGGTGGAGCCCAGCAGCAGCACCGCCACCGCCGCAAACACCACGTGCAGGGTTTTGAGATTCCAGGAGGTCTGTTCGGTTGCGGGCATGGTTGGTTGTGCAGGCTAGGCGACCGTGGGGCCCAGGTGACGGGAAAAACAGCCGCGTTCAGAAGTTCAGGGATATTTCCGGAATGCTGATGATGTATCTCAGATTGAACGTCCACCGGAGAATCATCTTGATTGGCAGCGTGAGCATGAGGAGCATGAGATTCGCCATGATCATGTAGCGGACGAAACCCATCTTGGCGTAGAAGCCGCGAAACACGGTCACCGCCATCAGCGGCGGCAGCAGCACCAGATACGCCCCCATGATTGCGAGCCCGGCCGACTCACGGAGCAGGATGGTGGCCGCCTGCACGAGGCCACTCGCGCCCGCCGGCGCCTTGGGCAGCGGCCTGTCGAGCAGGCCACCCCAGAACATCTGCGGGAGGTCGACATTGTTGAGCACCTCGACCTTGTAGGGCGTCCAATACTCGAAAGGACCGAAGAAGTTCCAGTTGGGGCCGCGAAGGAAGGTGCCGAGGATGATCAGCGTGATCCAGAGCAGGAAGAATCCGAACTGATATGTGAGATAGCTGAACTTCCGCTCCTCGATTGAATAGTAGCCGTTGCCCTTCTTGTTGAAATCGAGGTAGGGCATCGCCATCAGGCCGAAGATGACCAGGCTCGGCAGCACCACGCCGGCGTACCACGGGTCAAAGTAGACGAGCATCTCCTGCAGTCCGAGGAAGTACCACGGCGCCTTGGAGGGATTGGGGGTCTTGACACTGCTCGCCGGTTCCTCGAGTGGTGCCGGCAGGCAGATCGCCCAGATGAGCAGGAAGGCCGACACGGCCACCATGCAGATGAGTTCGGTGTAGACGAGATCGGGCCACACGAGGACTTTCTCGTCGTTTTCCTTCTCCACCGTCGGCAATCCCCGGGCAATGCGGTCGTCGTTGACCACCGCCTGCTTCGTGGCGAGCCACGTGAAGAACGCCAGCATGAATACCAGCCCAACGATCGGCACGTTGTCGGGCTTCATGACGATCGAGGCAAAGTTTTGATCCGCCATGGAAAGCCCCATCAACAGCAGCATGGCGTTGAGGAGCCCCCACGCGACCATTGGCCGGACGAAAAACTTTCGGAACACGAACAGGGCCGCCAGCAGGGCGAACGTGCCCAGCGTGTAGAGCACCGGCCCGGAGAACCGGTTGACCGCCGCACGGACAGAGGCGGGCAGCGCCGGGACCAGTTCGGGAGACGCCGACAGAGCGAGGCTCGCAAGCACCATCATGGCGATTGAGAAGGCCGTCCAGACGAGCGCCCAGCCAACCTGGCCCTTGTTCCTCCAGAGGACCAGGGCTGCGATCCCGTTCATCAGCGCCACGAAGGCGTAGTAGCCGCCCAAAAAGCCGGCAACGTCCTGCAGGAAAAACCCAGAAGAATGCATGGTGATGGTGTCAGAGCGGCCCGCTGATGCCGCCGTCCTTTCGCACTCGCCAGAAGTGGATCGCCAGCAACAGTGCAGTCGCCAACGGAATCGCGATGCAGTGCAGCACGTAGAAACGGTTGAGCGTCTCTTCACCCACGAAACGGGCACCCAGCAGCCCGAACCGTGCGTCCGACGCGTCGGTGATCATGTCGATGCCGCCCACGGTGAGCAGCTGCTGGCCGGGGCCCTCGTACCCGAGAAACGGGGTGGCCCGGGCCATGTTGGAGCCCACCGTGATCGCCCAGATCGCCAACTGGTCCCAGGGCAGCAGGTACCCGGTGAACGACAGCAGCAGCGTGAGCAGCAGAAGGATCACGCCGATCACCCAGTTGAACTCACGGGGCGGCTTGTAGCTGCCGGTGAGGAACACGCGGTACATGTGGAGCCACGTCGTGATCACCATTGCGTGCGCACCCCAACGATGCAACTCGCGGAGAATGCCCAGGCTCGTGACGTCGCGGAGTGCCAGAATGTCGTTGTAGGCCCATTCGAGCGTGGGCCGGTAGTAGAACATCAGCAACACGCCGGTGACGGTCTCGACCAGAAACAGAAAGAACGTCACACCTCCCATGCACCAGGTGAACGAGAGGGCGATGCCCTGCTTCTTGATCGACACCGGGTGGAGGTGCAGAAAGAAGTTGGTGAGCATCACCACGATCCGATTCCGCCGGTCGAGCGGCATCGGATG
>CAJBSQ010000709.1 GCA_903958265.1 uncultured Planctomycetaceae bacterium | reverse complement strand
GCCGAGCCCTCGAGCGTGACGCTCCCCAGCATCTCATCGCCGAGTTCATCGCGGAGTACCCGCACGTTTGCAGGCGCCTCGATCCCGATCCGCACCTTGTCGCCGCTGACGCGGACCACCGTCACCACCACCGACTCGCCCACTCGAATCCGTTCGTTTTGCTTACGTGAAAGCACAAGCATCGAGCCCCTCCGTGTTGAATGCCTGAAATGAATCTTTCGTGTTGGCTACCAGATGTAGCAGAGTGATGTACAAATGTCAACTCACCGGCCGCGGCCGTGTCCGCGAGCTCGATTCGCCCACCCCCGCCGCTCCCCGCAGAGGCAGATCACCCAGCCGGCCCGCACCCGCCGGCTCCACCGCCCGAGGCGATGGATTAGGAAAGATGTGAGACACAGGAAACATCGTCCGGTCGGGGGGAGTTTCTTGCCCGTGCGTGAAACTCCTCCGCGCAGGGGAGTCGTGACGGCGGCGCCTAGAGCGACCGCCGGTTGCTCATGAACCGGGCGTCACTGGCCGAAGCGTTTCTGCCTCGCGATCGACGAACGTCGCCAGATCAACCGGCTCGGCGGCCGCGACGTGATGCTTGGCATCTTCGATCCGCTCGAGATCACCGGCAAGCAGCCGCGGATGCACCTTGTGCACGCACCTCAGCCGCTCGGGGCGGCCGCCGAGGGCCGAGAGCCTGGGATCGATTTCCAGCATCACTTCGCTCGGGATCGCCCCGGCGTCCTCGAGCCGGCGGTTCACGGCGAGCCGGGGAAACGGCGGGATCCCGCCGGGTTGCATGAGCGCCTTTAGGAGAATCGCCGTGTCGGCGAACTGGCGGTACGTGACCGCCGCCTCCGTACACGGAGCCTCCTCGTAGGCCACCGCATACTTGACGCGAGGCCCCACGAGTTCGAGTCGATCGTCGTGCTCCGTAAAGCCAGCCGCGAAGTCCGGGCCGCCGGCCCAGCGGACGAGCCGGTCGTCGTTGGTCCGCGCCCACTTGGCGAGCGACACGCTCAGCCGCTCCAGCCGGATCAGGTCGACCTGGGTCTTCACCTGTCGCGCCGGGTCGATGACGAGCACCCGCTCTCGCGCGGGATCGTGCAGCACGATCTCACCGATCACGGCCGATTTTCCGGCCGCATCCGGCAGTTCCAGAAAATCCCAGGCCACGCCCTCGTGAAAGAGCGTCAGGCTGCGAGCCACGGGCTCGTCCCCTCCGTCCGCGAAGAGTTCGCTCTCCACCCGCAGTTGGCAGGGCCGCCCGTCGCCGCCATCGCTGCGTGCCATGGCCACCCAGGAGGCCCCCGTGAGGACCACCAGCGACACGACAAACCTGGCGACATCGAGTGCACTTGTGCGCATGCAAAACCCTCCGGGAGGCGGGGAGAGTAGCAGGCGGAGGCAAACCGCCCAAGACAGCCTGCCGGCCTGAGAACGACGGCTTTCTGCGGGCGACCCCCCGGCCACACCCCACACCGGTCAGGCGGCGCCAGCCACAAACTGCTGGAAGGCTGACGGCGGCGGTCACGCCCCTCGGCCCGGCCGAGGCCCCGACGCCTCGGGTATTCTGGCGGGATGTTCCTGAGATCCCACCTGCCATCCCGACGCCTCCGCGTGGCCCTGGCCTGCCTGCTCTGCGGCGTCAGTCCGGCCGCGATCCACGCCGCCGACGATGCCGCGTGGCCGCAGTGGCGCGGGCCCGACGGCCAGGGGCACGCGCCGGCCACCCACGACCTGCCGCTCACGTGGAGCGAGACGGAGAACGTGGCCTGGAAGACCCCGCTGCCCGGCCGCGGCTGGTCGTCGCCGGTCGTCGATGAACGGCACGTCTGGCTGACGACCGCCGTCGAACGGGAGGCCACCGACGAAGAGAAGTCGCGGCGGCCCGACGAGCCCTCCGGCGGACAGCCCCGGAACATCGCCGGCGGGTTGAGCCTGCGGGCCCTGGGCGTGGACCGCGATTCCGGCCGGGTCGTTCACGATGTCGAACTGTTCACGATCGACGACCCGCAGCCGATCCATGCGCTCAACTCGTTCGCCTCGCCGTCGCCCGTGCTCGCCGGGGGGCGGCTCTTCTGTCACTTCGGCGACTTCGGCACGGCCTGCGTGGAGACCGCGACCGGACGGATCGCGTGGGCCAACCGCGAGCTTCGCCTCGACCATATGAACGGCCCGGGCAGCACGCCGATCCTCTGGCACGATCTCGTGATTGTAAACTGTGACGGCACCGACGTGCAGTTCGTCGCAGCGCTCGACGCGGCCACGGGGCGACTCGCCTGGAAAACCCCCCGGAGCGGACCGCTCCGGGAGAATCCCGATCTCAAGAAGGCCTACTCCACGCCCATCATCGTTCGCCAGGGAGATCGAGATGTGCTCGTCTCGCCCGGGGCCGACTGGCTCTACGGCTACGACCCGAAAACCGGGGCCGAACGCTGGCGGATGAGTTACGGCGAACTCGGGTTCTCCGTCGTCCCGCGGCCGGTCGCGGCCCACGGCCTCGTGTTCATGAGCACGAGCTTCAACCAGCCGCGGCTGCTGGCCGTGAGGCTCGCCGCCGACGGCACCGGCGCCGAAATCGTCTGGCAGGAGACGAAGGGGGCGCCGAGCATGCCCTCGCCGCTGGTCGTGGGTGACGAGCTCATCATGGTGGGCGACAAGGGCGTCGCCACCTGCCTGGATGCGCGGACAGGCCGCCTCGTCTGGTCGCAGCGGCTCGGCGGCAACTTCTCGTCGTCGCCGCTGTATGCCGACGGTCGAATCTACGTGGGCAACCGCGACGGCGACACGTTCGTGATCAGCGCCGGGCCCACCTGCCGTCTCGAGGCCACCAACCACCTCGACGGCCGGATCTTCGCGACTCCCGCCGCGGTCGG
>CAJBSQ010000708.1 GCA_903958265.1 uncultured Planctomycetaceae bacterium | reverse complement strand
CCTGCTCGCGGGCCTCGGCGGCGGCCACCTGCACACCGCCTTCGCCCCCGCCGAGCCGGGCCTGCACGACCGCCAACCGCGCGGCCCGCAACCGCCGCTGGAGTTCGCCGCGATCTTCCCTGTCGATCCGCGTTGCCCGGATCGCGCGGTCGCGGGCGGCGGGGTGCTCCTCGAGAAAGGCCTGCCAGACGTCGGCCGGCCCCTCGGCCACCGTCGTGTCGCCGTGCACGAGCCGCTTCGGAATCCCGTGCAGACGGCCGGCCTCCAGCCGCTCCACCACCGTCGCCCACTCGGGCCGTGACGTGGCGGTGATCGCGGTCTCGTCGATCCACTCGTAGTGGCTGCCCGTGGCGTCGTAGTCGCCGGTCCGCACGAGCCGCCGCGCCGGATGCCCAGCGGCCGACGGGGCGGCGACGATGGCCGGCTCGCGGTCGGTCACCTCGCCGAGCAGGCTCCGGCCGTCGGCAAGAGCGACCCGCTCCAGCGGCACCGGCCAGAAGGTGGCGACCCCCCGCCAGGCGATGAAGGAGAGCAGGCCAACGATCATCGCGATCGCCGCCGCCAGCGATGCCGCGGTCAGCCAGACCCAGGGTTCCCCCTGGGCGGCGAGGTTGGAGTAGCCGGATCGCGGCCGACGGCGGACGGTGCGGTCAGAGTTCATACGCCCGCCTCCGGAACCGCTGCCGCACGATCTCGGCGACCGAGTTGACCACGAACGTCACCGCGAAGAGCGTGAGCGCTGCGAGAAACAGCACGCGGTAGTGGGCCGAGCCGCGGGCCGCCTCGGGCAGCTCCGTGGCGATCGCTGCGGAGAGGGTCTGAAACCCGTTGAACAGGTTCCAGCTCATCATCGGCGTGTTGCCCGCCGCCATCAGCACGATCATCGTCTCGCCGACCGCCCGCCCGAGCCCGATCATCACCGCCGAAAACAGCCCGCTGGCGGCCGAGGGCACGATCACCCGCACGGCCGTCTGCCAGGGCGTGGCCCCGGCTCCCAGCGACGCGCTGCGGAGGTGGTCGGGCACGCTGGAGAGCGCGTCGTCGGCGATCGTGAAGATCAGCGGAATGATCGCAAAGCTCATCCCGACGGCCACGACGAGGGCATTGCGCTGCACGTAGGTGCCGAAGATGCCGCCGCGGGTGTCAAACCGCAGCGAGTCGAGCAGCAGGGCGACCGCGGCGGCCAACGCGACCGTCACCACGACTCCCCCGAGGAAGGCGGCCAGCGACGCCACGGCCGACCGGCGGTGCGACCAGCCCGCACTCACATGCCGCAGCCAGGGATTCAACCCCCGGCCCACGAGGGCCGTGGCCGCGATGCCCGCCAGGGGCAGGCTCGCGATCACCCAGCCGCCAAAGCTGCTGCCGCCGTGGCCGTCCAGCCAGCCCCCGATGTCGCCGCCAAACAGAAATCGCTCGGCGGCGGGCGCCACCGCCCGCGAGACCATCACGCCCGCCGGCAAGGCTCCAAACGCCACGGCCGCCAGCCGCCAGCCCGCATGCCGCGCCCGCCAGCCCGATGGCAGCAACTGCCAGAGGTGGGCCGCCAGCAGCAGCACCACGGGCACCACGAAGAAGCCCGTCACCAGCGGCATCAGCGCCCGCTCCATCAGCGGTGCAAACACGAGCCCGGCCATGAAGCCGAGCACCACGCTCGGCAGGCTGGCCATCATCTCGATGGTCGGCTTGATGCGAGACTTCCATCGCGGGTGCATGAACTGGCTGGCGTAGATCGCCGCGAGGATCGCGATCGGCGTCGCAAACAGCATCGAGTAGAGCGTGGCCTTGAGGGTGCCGAAGATCAGCGGCAGCAGGCCATACTTCGATTCAAAGGCCTCGTGGCCGGTCGTCTCCCAGGCATGCGACTCGGCGGCGTAATTTTCGTACCACACCGGGCTGAGCAGCGTGCGGGCCGAGACTTCGGGATAGCCCGCGTCGATCGACCAGGCGGCGAGGCTGCCCATGCCGGCGGCGAGCAGCCGGTTTTCGCGGGAGGCGATGCAGAGCTGCTCGGCCACCATCGCGGGGGCGGCATCGGCGGTCGAGCGGGGGGCGGGCGCTTCGAGCACCTCCATGCCGGTGGTCGATTGGAGCAGCCGCACGCCCCCGGCCGCATCGGAGGCGGCGAACAGGCGGGAGCGGGGGGACGCCGCGAGGGCCACGATCCCGGCCGGCTCGGTCGAGCGGCGTGGTTCGAACGTTCGCGCCACGACCATCCGCAGGCCGTCGGCCGCCGCCGGCGCCGCACCGTCGTCGGCCTCGCCGCGGGTGGCGAACAGGATCCGCACGCGGCCGGCGGCATCGCCGACAGCAAGCGACACGCCACCAAACAGCCGCTCCACCGCCGTCACGCCGGCATCGCCGGCTGCGGCGGTGAAGGCCTCCATCATCTGCGGCGCGTCGAGGTTGCGGATCAGGTAGCGGCGGGCCGCACCATCGGCGGCGATCAGGAAGAGCTGGTCGCCGAGGGCCGACACGCGGATGAACCGTGGCCGGAAGCCCTCGATGGGGGCGATCGTGGTGCCACGGGGCGTGGCGGTGAGTTTGCCGGTGAGCATGTTCTTCTTCGTGGTCACCCTTTCGATCCGTACCCCGCCGGCGTCGTCCACCGCCGCCACCAGCGGGCCTCCTGTGAGCGGCACCACGTCGAGGTCGATGATCCTGCCGCCGAGCGGCTCAGCCGGCGGCCCGCCCAGCTCCGCGACCAACGACACCCGCGAAAACCGCTCGCCCGGCAGGCGGACGATCACCGCGTTGTCGACCGTCACCGCGCCGCCGACCCGCGCGGGCAGCTGGTCGGGCCGCAGGCCGTCGGCCGACTCGTAGACCGCATCCAGACCGATGCGGCCGGTGCGAAACGATCCGTCGGCGAAGCCCACGGCCGCGAGCATGCCACCGGTGGTGGTGCGAACCGCCGTGCAGTCAGCGAGCCCTGTCTCGGAGGCCGGCCGGTCGAGGAGCACCGCCCCGTCGGCGAGGCCGACGACGGCGATCCGGCCGTGGTCGTCCCCCGCGCCGTCGAGCAGCCACGCGACGCCGCCCGATTCATCCACACCGACCGCCAGCGAGCGGCCCTCGGGCAACGGGGCCACGCGGTCAAGCGCTGCGGTCGCTCCCGTAAACAACGGGGCCGCCACGGCGAGCAGAAACACACCCACCGCGAGCACCGCCGCGATCGTGCTGATGCCACCGAGCGTGATCACCAGCCGCGCAATCCGGTCGGAGGCCTTCACCCACGGGCGGGTCGTGCGGCGTCGGGAGCGGCCGGTGAAAGAGGGAGGGGACTGCATGCGACCTGCTCGTCCGCGGTACGTCTGCCCCGGCTCCGAAGGAGACCGGCGGCGAAATCACTCGATCCCCGCGTCCGTGACCGCCTGATCCACCACGGCCGGGGGCAGCGGCAGGTAGCCGTCCTTTTTGACATCCCCCTGCCCCGATGCGCTGAGCACGTAGCGGAGAAACTCCCGCCGGAGCGGATCGAGCGGGGCGTTCGGCTTGCGGTTGACGCTCAGATAGAGAAACCGTGCGAGCGGGTAGTCGCCCGAGTAGGCATTGGCCGCCACCGGTGCGACCGCGGCCGCACCGGCCTCGGCAGCCAGTGGCACGACCCGCACGTCGGCCGTCTTGTAGCCGATGCCGCTGTAGCCGATCGCATACTTGTCGCTCGCGATCGCCTGCACGACCGCCGAGCTGCCGGGCTGCTCCTTCACGGTCGGCTTGAAGTCACCTTGAAACAGCGCGAACTCCTTGAAGTAGCCATAGGTGCCGCTGGAGGCGTTGCGGCCATAGAGGCTGATCGGCTTGTCCTTCCACTCTCCCTCCAGCCCGAGGTCGCCCCAGGTGCGGATGTCGGCGGTGGCGCCGCCGGTGCGATTCTTCGAGAAGATCGCGTCGACTTGCTGGAGTGTGAGTGACTGAAGCGGATTGTCGCGGTGCACGAAAATGGCCAGCATGTCGATGGCGACCGGCACGACCGTCGGCGGGTAGCCGTGCTTCGATTTGAAGGCGTCGATTTCCGACGGCTTCCAGTCGCGGCTCATCTGGCCGAACGTGCAGGCCCCCTCGGTGAGCATCGGCGGGGCCGAGGCCGAGCCCTTGCCCTCGATTCCCTCACGGACGCTCGGATAAAATTTCTTGAACCCCTCGGCCCAGAGGGCGACGAGGTTGTTCATCGTGTCGGAGCCGACGCACTTGAGCGATCCGGCCACCTCGCCGGCGGCCTTGCGGTAGGCCGGCAATGCCGTGCCGACTTCCTGCGGCTCCGCCCGCGTCGTTGCCCAGGCCGGCCCGAGCATCGCGGCGGCCAGCGCGATCGCCGCCACTCGCGTCTTCCGCATCAGCATGCGACCTTCTCCGGGTGGGATGAACGAACGCTTCGCGGCCGTAGACCAAGAGACCGCAGGCCGACTGACCGGTTGACCGGCGGACCGGCAGACCCCGGGAGCCGATCTCTGCCTCGGTGGTCTAGAGGGCGATTGTGAGCGTTTCGTGAGCGGCCACCAGCCCCCGCGAAAAACGCCTGTTTTCAGCGTTTCGGTCCGTCCCCAGTCGGCTGCGCCGGGGCAAATCCCCGCCGCATGGTGTTTTCGGTGACGGTCCGAGAGACGACAAACTGCAGCAGCGCGTCGGGGCCCCCCGCCTTGCTACCGGTACCCGACATCCGGTACCCGCCAAAGGGCTGCCGGTGGACGAGGGCGCCGGTGATGCCGCGGTTGAAGTAGATGTT
>CAJBSQ010000707.1 GCA_903958265.1 uncultured Planctomycetaceae bacterium | reverse complement strand
CGACCGACCGGCGCTGGCCGACCGACCGGCGCTGGCCGACCGACCGGCGCTGGCCGACCGACCGGGGCTGGCCGACCGACCGGCGCTGGCCGACCGACTGGGGCTGGCCGACCGACTGGGGCTGGCCGACCGACTGGGGCTGGCCGACCGACCGGTGCTGGCCGACCGACCGGCACGCCCGGGGGTGCCGGCCAGGGCCGTCCCATGCCCAGGAAGCGGAAGCGGGCCGGCAAGGCCTCATCGTGGCGAGCCCGGCCGTCGGGTAGCGAGGGCTGACGGCATGGCTGACGTGAGTGCCGGCGGCATCTGCCTCGCCGATGAGGCATCCCACGTGCGGGCCCGGGTCGTGGCCCACGATCGCGTGGCCGACGCCACCTGGCGGATTCGCCTCGACTGCCCGTCGATAGCCTCCCGAGCCGTACCCGGGCAGTTCGCGATGCTCCGGCTGCCCGACCGGAGCGACCCGCTGCTCGCCCGGCCCTTCGCCGTCTACGACGTCGTGCCCGTGGCTGGCGAACCGCGGCAGGCCGACTTCATCTACCTCGTGCACGGGCGGTTCACCCGGGCCCTCGCCACGGTCCGTCCGGGCGACGATCTGATGGCCTGGGGGCCGCTCGGCAACGGCTTTCGGCTCCCTCCGACCGAGCATCTCGTGCTGGTGGCCGGCGGCATCGGCCAAACGGCCCTGTTCGCGCTCGCCCGCGAGAGCCTGGGCCTGGCCAGGTACGGCGTCCCCGCCCGACCGGCCGCTCCCGCGAAACGCGTGACCTTCTGCTGGGGAGCGCGGCATGCCGGCATGTTCGCCGATGTCGCCGACTTCCATCAGGCCGGTTGCGATGTGCACCTCGCCACGCTTGACGGCTCAGCGGGCCTCACGGGCACCGTCGTCGACCTGCTCGACAAGCAGGTCGCTGTGGCCGGGATCGCTGCGGCCGGTACGCGGATCGCGTGCTGCGGACCCGAGCCGATGATGGCGGCCGTCTCACGGTGGGCCGCAACGCGGGAACTATCCTGCGCCGTGTCGCTCGAGACGCCGATGGCCTGCGGCATCGGCATCTGCTTCACCTGCGTGGCTCCCATTCGCGACGCCAACGGCGGCTGGGATTACCGCCGCACGTGCGTCGAAGGGCCGATCTTCGACTCGGCCGACGTCGTCTGGTGACATCGGGCCGCTTCGACGAAGTCGATCAGGCTTTGGTCGCGGCCTTGCTCCGACCCTTGGCCGACGGCTTGGTCGCGACAACGCCCTTCTCGGCGTTCTTGAGGCGGGCCGACATCCGCGACTTGATGCGAGCAGCGCGGTTGCGGTGGATCGTGCCCGCGGCCGCGGCCCGGTCGGTCGACTTCGTCATTCCCTTGAACTGCTCCTTGGCGCCAGTCACGTCGCCGGTGGAAATCGAGTCGAGCACCTTGCGGATCTTCGACTTCAGTTCCGACTTCACGATGCGGTGGCGGTCGCGATTGCGGAGATTTTGACGGTGACGCTTCTTGGCGCTGGCCGAATGGGGCATTCCAGGATCCTCGGTCGTGGGGGGCGTGCGGTGGGGCCGGAAACATTTTCCGGCTGGCGGGAAAGCGGCCCGATGGGCGACTCAGCCTTCAACCCCTTTATCCTTTGCCGACGTCAACTTGTCCAGACGTTGGGCCACATCCCGGTATCCGAAGTCCAGGCCGGCCAGAATCGAGAGGTATTTCCGGGCCGAGTCGACGTCGTCGAGGCCGGCGGCGAGCACCCCCGCTCGGTAGAGGGCCCGCTTCCGGTGCTCGAGTTCGCGGTCGGTGAGGGCTTCCACGGCGGCCTGATAGTTCTGCATCGCGAGCTGGTACTGCTTGATCTTCTGGAAGCACTCGCCGAGTTCCAGCGACACGCTCCCGCGGCGGCGGGTGTCCTTCATCGACTCCTGAAAACTGCGGATCGCCTCGGTGTAGTTGCCGGCCGCCTTGAGCCGCATGGCGAGTTCGTATTTCCAGGTCAGGTTCTCCGGGTAGCGACTGCACCGTGCCGAGTAGACGTCGACCTCCTGCTTGAGTTGCACTGCCTTGAGCCGCTCCACGGTGGCGCGGTGCTCGGGCGTGTCTTCGGTGAGCAGCCGTTTTTCAGCGATCAGCACTCGATGCTTTCCCCAGCGGAGTTGGCGGTCTTCGAAGTGCTCCCGAACCTTCAGATCGTTGCCCGACGCATCAAGGGCCTTGAGCAGCAACTGCTCCGCCTCCTCCACCGTGGCGTCACGCTCGAGGAGATCGGCGAGTTCGAGGTACGACTCGACGTCGGCTGGGTTCTTGGCGATGGCCTGCCGGAGTTCGCCCGCTCGCCCGCCCGTCTTCTCGGCCTGATCGGGCTTGGCCGGGGGCCGCGCCGCGGAGGGGCTGCCACGGCCGATCATGCCCTGGCCGGCTGAGATCGTCTTGTCGACGGAGAGTTCCGAGATTGCCTTCTCGGACTCCTCGGCCAACCCTTTCGTCCGACCGATCCGCCGCCAGCACTCGATCGCCTGATCGAAGTTGCCCTGGCTCGCGGCGAAGCGGGCGCACTGCCGGTTGACCTCGGGGTCGGTCGGCGAGGCGTCGAGGGCCGCCCGCAGGTAGACCGCCTGGGTCTCGAGAAACATCAGGTTGCCGCAGGCCTCTGCCATCGCCAGCAGGCAGGCGTGGTCGCCGGGGTTCGCCTTGACGATCTCCACCCCGTGCTTGATCAGCTCCCGCCACTGGGCCTGCGAAGCCAGTTTCTTGAGCGTCGCCCGCGAGCCGGTCGCAAAGAACGCGGTCAGGCTGCCGGCCTTCTTGCCGCCGTACTTCCGCTTCAGTGCCTCGAACAGCCGCTGGAGGAAGATCGCGTTGCCAGGGTCGCCGACGACGCAGGCCGAAAACATGTCGACGGCATAGCTGGCGTTGGTCTGCAGGTTCTGCACCCCCGTGTGGAAGCACTTCATCACCCGCGACCGCTCGGCGGGCGACAGTGCCGCCGTCGAGGGGACCGAGGCCGGATCGACCGGGCCTGGAGCGGCGGCAGTGGACTCATGTGCCATGGTCGAGGACAGTGAGGGGGCTCTGAGACGTTCGAGCACCGAGTGTAGTGCCGCCCGCTGGCGCCACAAACGCCGGTTGTCCAGTCCCCGGATCGCGGTTTCCCCAGTGCCACCTCCGCCTTCAACGCCGCCCGGTCGCCTCGCCTTCGTGGGCGCCGGCCCGGGTGCGGCCGATCTGCTCACGCTGCGGGCGGTCGAGCGGTTGCGGGCGGCGGACGTCATCGTGCACGACGCCCTGGTGCCGACGCGATTGCTCGACGAGATCAATCCCTCCGCCGCCCGGATCGCCGTGGCCCGAGACCTGGAGTCGCGGCCTAGCCCGGGCGTGGCGACGGGCCAGCTGCTGGCCGCGCTGGTGCTCGAGGGACGCGCGGTGGTGCGGCTCAAGGGAGGCGACTCGGCGGTGTTCGCGAGGCTCGGCGAGGAACTGGAGCCGCTACGGCAGGCGGGGATCGTCGCTGAGTTCGTGCCCGGCATCACGGCCGCCCTCGCGGCGGCCGCCGCGGCGGGTGTGTCACTGACCAATCGCGATACGGCCTCCAGCCTGACGATCGTCACGGGCCGCGAGGCAGACGAGAAACCAGACGGCCTCGACTTTCGTCGACTGGCCGACGTGCCGGGGACCCTCGCTGTCTACATGGGCGTCGATCAGGTGGCGCGGTGGTCGCAGGATCTGATGGCCGTCGGCAAACCGGCCGACACGCCCGTGACCGTGGTGAGCCGCTGCTCGTGGCCCGACCAGCGGATTGGCACGAGCACGCTCGCGGAATGCGTCGCTGACTTCGAACGGCAGGGGTGGCGGTCGCCGGCGGTGGTTTTGCTGGGTGTCGCCGCGGCCACGCGGCCTGGACCCCTCAGCGGCCGGCTCGTGCTGGTGACGCGGCCGATGGGGCAGGAGGGGGATGTCGTCGCCGCGGTCCAGGCTGCAGGGGGGGAGTGTCTGCACGTGCCGGTGATCAGCATCGTGAACCCCGCCACGTGGCGGCCGCTCGATGAGGCGATCGCACGCGCCGACACCTACGACTGGATCGTGTTCGCCAGTGGCAACGGCGTTCGCGGCTTCCTCCAGCGACTGGCCGCGGCGGGCCGCGACGGCCGGGCACTGGGCACCGCGAGGCTGGCGGCAATCGGCCCCGCCACGCGGCGGCACCTCGAGGCGGCGGGCTACCGCTGCGATCTCACCCCCGACAGCTACCGCTCGGAAGGGCTCGCGGTGGCGCTCGCGGGCCGCGCGGAGCATGGCCGCTTTCTGGTGGTGCGGGCGGACAAGGGCCGCGACGTGGTGCGGATGGAACTGGAGCGGCTGGGGCATCACGTTGACGAAGTGATGGCCTACGAGAGCCGGCCGGTCGCCGGGCTCGAGGCCGAGACGTTGGCGGCCCTCGACGCCCTGCCGATCGACTGGATCACGCTGACGAGTTCCTCGATCGCGGACGCCGCCGTCCGACTGTTCGGCGACCGGATGCGGGCCTGGAAGATCGCCACGATCAGCCCGGTGACGTCGGCGACGCTTGCGAGGCAGGGCCTGCGGCCCACCGTGGAGGCCGCGGAGGCCACCCCCGCCGGGCTCCTCGATTCGATCCTCCGCTGGGAGCGCGAGGCGGCAGGGCTTCGCCCGTCGGCAGACTCACCCGACACGGCCGATCTTCCCCCGCCATCCCACGGCTGACCGGAACCGCGGCCCGCTTGAGTGCCGGTGGCCGGGGCGTCGATAGGATGCAAGCGCGGTGATGAGGCCGCGGCGGTCACTCGCTGGGGGAACGTGCATGACGCGGTCAAAACTGCCCGCCACGCTGGTCTTGTGCGCGACGGCGCCACGGCAGACTCTCGCCGTGCGGGCGTCGTCGTGGCTCGACGCCGCCCGGGCGGTCGCCGTACCGGTCACCTGGGTCGTGGGGATCGACTCACTGGCTGGGATCGCCTCCGGTGTCGGTGACGTCGATCTGGCCCTCGACATACCGCCGGCCGCCTGCGGTTCGAGGTCGAGACTCCGAGACCTGCTCGCGCGAGCCCGCGACATAACGCCCGGCATGACGTCGGTGGTGCTCCGTGGGCCGACGCCGCCGGCGCACCGCGGCCTGCTCGTGGAGGAAGGGATTTCCGTCGCGCTCGTCGACACCTTCGACGATGACTCGCGGGGGAATCGTCGCCCGGCGCCGAAGGGCTGGCCCTGCCGCAACTCGGTCTGGGGGCTGTGGGAGGTGCAGGTCGCGGCGCACCGTCCTGGCGGCTTGCTGGGATGGCTCGGATTCGACGGCCAGCCCGCGGTCAAGCGGGGCGGACTGCAGGTGCTTCGCACCGACGGCGTGAGCGTCGGAAACAACGGCTCGGCCTTCATCTCCCCGCGGCTGGAACGATGGATCTCCTGGGCGAGCCAACGCCGGTTCTGTGGTGCCGCCGTGGTGATGTCCCTGTCCGCCGTGCCGGAGATGATCGCCGGGTCGGCCCGGGAATCCGTCGCCGGGTCGGTGCTCCGCGCCGCTTGACGACGGTGGTTCGACCCGCCGGCCTCAGGCCTTGGCTCGGGCGTTGATCGACCAGCTCAGGTAGGCCACAAGCAGGCCCGCGAGAATGAAGCCGATATCGGCCGCCACGCTCACCCGCTGGAACGGAAACGCGGCCGCGAGGTCGGCCACGAACAGGATCACGACGATACCCGAGACGATCAGGCCTGCGAGGGACAGCACGTGCGACGCGCGGGTGGCGCTCCTGGAGCGAAGACGGTTTCAAACAGCCGACCAATTCCATACCATACCTTCGGAGTCGCGGGGAGGCTCGGCCCGCCGGACCCCGCGTCCGGCACGGTCCTCCCCTCGGCGGGAAGCCGCTGATTTCCGGCTTGCCCAGGCCTCGTCCACCCCGTTCCCGGGACCACCATCGTGAAACCGTCGTCCCGCAGCATCGCGGTCTACACCGGCTCCTTCGATCCGATCACGCTCGGCCACCTCGACGTGATCGGCCGCGCCAGCCGGATCTTCGAGACGATCGTCGTCGGGGTGGGCATCAACCCCGACAAGCACCCGCTGTTTTCGCTAGAGGAGCGGGTGTCGCTGGTGAAGGTGGCCGTGGCCGGCTTTGGCAACGTGAACGTGGAGCTGTTCAGCGGCCTGGCGGTGGCCTTTGTGCGGGCGCAGGGGGCCCACGTGCTGCTGCGGGGCGTGCGGTCGCTCACCGACATCGAGGCTGAGTTCACGATGACGCTCGCCAATCGGAAGCTCGACCCATCGGTCGAGACGATGTTCCTGATGGCCGACGGCGCCTATTCGCACACCTCGTCGTCGCTCTTGAAGCAAATCACGCCGCTGGCAGACGACGATGCGCTCCTCCAGTTTGTGCCCCCGCCGGTCGTGGCCGCGCTGCGGGCGAAGTTGGCCGCGGGCTGACGCGGGCATGACTCAGTTCGGGCTGCCACTCGGCCCGCCCTCGAAATGCCGCCGCAGGTAGCGGGCCCGCTCGATGTTGCGGTCTTTGGTGTCGAGTTCGACGCCGCGGAGCTTCTGGAGGTGCGCCGGTTGCGTGCGGATCAGCAGGGAGTTGATGTCGGCGATCTTCACGTCGCCGATCAGGCCCAGGAGCACCCCCATGCGGACGCGGGAGAGGAGTTGCATCGTCTCCTCGGCCGTGATCGTCTGGGCCGTCCGCAGGATGCCGTAGGCCCGGCTCACCTGATCGTGCACGTTCTGCTGCGTCTCTCGGACCAGAAACTCGCGGGCCCGCCGCTCGTAGTCGATCAGCACGGGCACGACGTCGCCCACCTGCTCGACCAGTTCCTCCTCGGACTTGCCGAGCGTGGTCTGGTTGGAGATCTGATAGAAGTCGCCCATCGCCTGCGATCCCTCGCCGTAGAGGCCGCGGACGGCCAGCGAGATCTTGTGCAGGCTGCGAAACACCTTGTCGATCTGCCGGGTGATCACCAGCGCCGGCAGGTGGAGCATCACGCTCACCCGGATGCCGGTGCCCACGTTCGTGGGGCAGGCCGTCAGGTAGCCCCACTTGGGGTGGTAGGCATAGGGCACGGCGGAGCCGATCTGGTCATCGACGCCCCTGATCTGCTCCCAGGCACCCCGCAGGTCGAGCCCGCTGTGCATGCACTGGATCCGGAGGTGATCTTCCTCGTTGATCATCAGGCTGACCTGCTCCAGGCCGTCGATCGCCACGCCGCGGGCCCCCTGGGCCTCCGCGTGCTCGCGGCTGATCAGCTGGCGTTCGACGAGGAACTGGCGGTCGATCTCCTCCAGCCGGCCGACGTCGATGTAGTCGAGTTGCTTGCCCACCGACGACGACGAGATCCGCTCCCGGAGGAACCGCTCGACGTCGCCGCGGTCCTGATCCGACATGCGGCTCACGAACGGATACTGGGCGACATTTCGCGCGAGCCGCACGCGGCTGCTCATCACGATGTCGGATTCCGGGCCGGTGCCCCGCAGCCATTCGCCAACCGCGTCGGCGAGCGTGTCGAGTTTCATGAGGTGGGAGGTCCGGCGGGGGGTGAGCCTGGGTCGCGGGCCGCATCGGGCAACCAACGGTCTTCAATGCCGCGGATGCCATCGCGCACCTCGCGGGCCTGTTCGTAGTCTTCGCACGCAATCGCCTCCTGCATGCTCCGCCGCAGACCGATCACGGTCGTCAGTTCCTCGGTGCCCTCGGGGAGTTGGCTGCCCTCGTCGGCCTGCGGCCGTTGGGGCTTGCGGCCGGTGTGCTGCGCGGCGCCGTGAATGTTGGCGATCAGCGGCTCGAGTTCCTTCTCAAAGTGCACGTAGTCGTGGGGGCAGCCCAGCCGACCCTGGTTCCGAAACTCGAAGAAGGTGATGCCGCACATCGGGCAGGCTTTTTTGTCGAGGAGGGCGAGTTCGTCAGCCGTCTGTCCGACGGTGAGCGGGCCCGTCAGTCCGCCGCCGGACGCCTTCTCGTCGTCATCCCCCTCGGGAGATTCGGACTGGTTGAGGTAGGTCCGCGCGTGATCCTCGCAGAGGTGCAACTCCCGCACCTCGCCCGTCTCCAGTTCGGTGATGTGAAACACCGCCTGCTTGTCGCACTCTTGGCACTTCATGGATCACTCCTGCCGGCTTCCCGGCATCATAGCGGGTGACACGCCTGGGGGCGCCCTCGGCCGCTTGTGCCGCGTGTTGTTGGCCTCGGGAGTCGGGGGTAGGCTCTCGTTGTGATCCCGCCTCGCCGGCCGTTCGCCCAATGCCCCACATTCCCGACAGTTCCCGCTTTGCAGCGCTGGCGCTGGGGCTGACACCGCCCCCCGGCGGCCCGCGGCTGGTGCCTGTCTATCGCCGGCTGTTCGCCGACTCGCTCACGCCGCTCTCGGCGTTTGCCAAGCTCGACTCGGGGGAGGCGGCCTGCCTGTTCGAGAGCGTGGTCGGCGGGGAAAAGGTCGGTCGTTACTCCTTCCTCGCCGCCGATCCCTTCCTGCGGCTGGAGGCCCGGGGCACCGCGGTCACGTTTTTCGGACCGGCGGGGGAGGAGCGGCTGACGTGTGCCGATCCGCTCGCCGAACTGGAGCGGCGCATGGCCCCGTATCGGCCCGCCCGGCTGCCCGAACTCCCCCCCTTTACCAGCGGCGTCGTGGGCTTTGCCGGCTACGACACCATCCGCTACGCCGAACGACTCCCCAACCCGCCGCACGATGACCGAGATCTGCCCGATCTGTCGTTCGGCTTCTACGACCGGATGGTCGTGTTCGACAACGTGACGAAGGCGATCGACGTCGTGGTGCTGGCGCGGATCGACGACGAGTCGCCTGCGGGGCTCGAGCGGGCCTATGCCGCCGCCTGCCGCCGCATTGATTCCACGATCGCCACGCTCTCGGCGCCGCACGACTGGCCGCCACCGGCCGACATCGGCTCGCGGCGGGAGCCCGCCTGCCTCGCCGACGGGACGGCCCGCTCCACGTTCGACCGCGACGCCTTCCTGGCCGCCGTGAATCGCTCGATCGAGTACATCCGCGCCGGCGATGTCTTTCAGGTCGTGCTGAGCCGGCGGATCGACATCCCGTTCGCCGCGCCGCCGCTGGAACTCTACCGGACGCTGCGGGTGGTGAATCCCAGCCCGTTCATGTTCTACCTGCGGTCGCCGTCGTGCACGCTGGTGGGCAGTTCGCCCGAGATCATGGTGCGGTGCGTGGACGGCGCGGTCACCGTGCGGCCCCTGGCTGGCACCCGCCGCCGCGGGGCCACGCCGGAGGAAGACCACCGCCTCGCTGAAGAACTCCTGGCCGACCCCAAGGAGCGGGCCGAGCACGTGATGCTGATCGACCTGGGCCGCAACGACGTGGGCCGCGTGGCGGCGATCGGCTCGGTGCAACTCTCCGATGTGATGGTGATCGAGCGATACAGCCACGTGATGCACATCACGAGCAACGTCACCGGCCGACTCGCGGAGGGGCTCACGGCCTTCGATGCCCTGCGAGCCTGCCTTCCCGCCGGCACCGTCTCGGGGGCGCCGAAGATCCGGGCGATGGAAATCATCGACGAACTGGAGCCGGTCCGCCGCGGGCCCTATGCCGGCGCCGTTGGCTACGTCGATTTCAACGGCTCGATGGACACCTGCATCGCCCTGCGGACCGTGGTGATCGCCGGCGGCCGGGCTCACGTGCAGTCGGGGGCCGGGATCGTGGCCGACAGCGTGCCCGAGCACGAGTTCGAGGAGACGCTCAGCAAGGCGAAGGGCATGCTCGTCTCGATCGAGATGACCAACGAGCGGCTCGCCGCCGGCCGTGTGACCTGACGCCGAGGTGCGGATGATCCGCTGCGAACGCGCCACCGTCGAGCGGGCCGGACGGGTCGTCATCGAGGCGGTCTCGCTCGCCGTGGCATCGGGGCAGGCGGCGGCCGTCGTAGGCCGGACCGGATCGGGCAAGAGCACGCTGCTCGCCGCCGTCGCCACCGCGGTGCCCCTGCACTCCGGCGAGATCCTCGTCAACGGCCGCTCGGTGCGGCGGGAGCCCGAGGGGGTGCGGGCTGCCGTCGGCTACGTGCCCGACCGGCTCCCCGCCTGGCCGGGGCTGCGAGCCGCTGAGTTTCTGGAACTGGTCGGCGTGGCCGCCGGCCTGCGGGGCAAACAGCTCCGTCAGGCGGTCACGCGGGCGCTGGAGATGGCGGGCCTCGTCACCTCCGGCCAGGCACCGCTCGACACGCTCGCGGCCGGGCATCGCAAGCGGCTGCTGGTGTCTCGAGCGCTCCTCCATGACCCTCAGGTGCTGATCCTCGACGATCCGTTCGGTGGGCTCGACCCGTTCGAGCGCGGGGAGATGGAGCGGCTCGTGGGCGACGCACACCTCATGGATCGCACCGTGCTGGCCGCCATCGATAATGCCGACGTGCCCGGTTGCTTCACGCACCTCTTCGTGCTCCGCGAGGGGCGGCTCGAGACCGCTGGCCTTGCCGATCCGGGGGCGTTCGCCGCGGGCCGCACATGGACCTATGCGATCGTCTGCCGTGGGGCCGCGGAGGCAGCCGCGAGAGTGCTGGAGCAGCGTGGGGGCGGAGTCCGTGCGGTCGATGCCGACACCGTGACGATCACGGTCGATTCCGAGCGGTCGGACCCAGCCGACGCGGTCGCGGCCGTCGTGCGGGCGGGGATCGCGGTGGAGCGTGCGGGCTATCAGCCGCCGTGGCCCGCGCAGCTGATCCGGTAGGCCGCACACGGCACAGGTGGCTCGCTCAGCGCGCCTCCTCCACTCGGGCCCGTCAGCCCTCGCCCCAGATTTTTCGCACCTCGGAGAGCCCCTCGACGCAGAGGTCGTACTCCTCGGAGAGTTGCTCGAACAGCCGCCGGGCATCGGCCGCGTCCGCCGGTTCGAGCACGCTGGCCAGCCGGTAGGCCCGCTTGCCCATCTCCCGATAGGCGGCCCGGCGATCGGCACACCCCGGGGTGTCCACGCGGCGGAGCGCCTCCGGATAGAGGCCGCTCCAGAAGAGCGTGAGGTCGCCGATGTGGCGGCATTCCTCCCGGGCCTCGGCGGACGCTCGCTGCCCGGCCGCTTCCACGAGCAGCCGGGCGACATCGGCGCTGACCACCGCGGCAGAACCACGGCTCGGGACGGCGGGCTCGGTCCGCAGAAACCGCACGAGCAGCAGCGACACGTAGTCCACCAGTGGCGGGTCGACGATCCCCAGCCGCGTATGAAACGCGTATTCCGTCAGACCCCGGAAGAACCGGTCGATATCAGACGGGTTGTGCGCTGAAATCATGGTTTGCTCGCACGCTCGACGCACGCCAGCGACGGTGCCTCCGACTCGTTATAGGCTGTCGTTCCCGTTTCAAGCCAGTCCCGGCTCAGGCCAGATAATGCCCATGGTCGCCGACCCGTTTCCCGTCGCGTCGATCCTGCTCGCCGCTGGCCGGGAGGAGTCGCTGCGTCCGCTGCTCGTGCAGCTGGTGGTGATTATCCTGGCGGCCCGGGCGGGGGCCGTGGTCGCCCGGTGGCTCCGACAGCCGAGCGTCGTGGGGGAGATCGTGGCCGGCTTGCTGCTGGGGCCGTCGGCGTTCGGGGCGTGGTTTCCCGAACTCTTCGCGGCCGTCTTCCGCGGCGGGGCAGGGGGCGATGCGGGGGGTGTCATGGAGGCGTCGCTCACGAGCTTCAGCCAGGTAGGGCTGATCCTGCTGCTCTTCTTGATTGGGATCGAGTTCGATTTCTCGCACGTCCGCCGGCAGGGCAGGCTGTCGGCTGCGATCTCGCTCGCGGGGATCGCGGCGCCCTTCGCGCTCGGCTACGGCCTTGCCGTGGCGATGACCCCGCGACTGGATGCGCTGGGCGCGACGGCCGCCATCGATGCCCGTTCGTTCGCGCTCTTCATGGGCACGGCGATGTCGATCACGGCGATTCCGATTCTCGGCCGGATCCTGGTCGAGATGGGGATGCAGCACACGCCGCTCGGCGCGACGGTCGTTGCCTCGGCGGCCTGCGACGATGCGGTCGGCTGGACGCTGCTTGCCGCGGTCTCGGCGCTGGCCGCGGGCAACTTCGAGATCGGGCGGATCGCCGGGATCGTGGGGGCCACGCTCGGCTTCGCCGCCCTCTGCCTGTTCGTGGTGCGACCGCTCCTCCTGCCGCGCCTGGAGCGGTCGGTCCACGGCGGCGACGCTGGCCACGGCGGCCCGCGGCTCTCGCTGGGCATGCTCTCGCTCCTGCTGGCGATGCTGTTCGTGGCCGCGTGGACCACGAGCCTGATCGGGATCTTCGCGATCTTCGGGGCGTTTCTGCTCGGCGCGTCGCTGTCGGGGGTGCCCAAGGTTCGCGAAGCGGTGACGGGCCAGTTCGCCGACTTCGTGACCGTGTTTTTCCTGCCGATCTTCTTCACCTACACCGGCCTGCGGACCACCATCGGCTCGCTGAGCACGCCGGAGGCCTGGGGTTGGGCCGCCGCCGTGATGGCGGTGGCGGTGCTCGGCAAGTGGGGGGGCTGCGGCCTGGCGGCCCGGCTCGGCGGGATGCCGGCGGGCGAGGCCTCGTGCGTGGGCGTGTTCATGAACACGCGGGCGCTCATGGAGCTGATCGTGATCAACGTCGGCATGGACCTCGGCGTGATCCCGCCCGCGGTCGCCTGCATGCTCGTGCTGATGGCGATCGGCACCACGCTGATGGCGACTCCGCTGGCCGCATGGATGCTCCGCGGCACCCAGTACGAGCCGACACTCGTGGGCCGCGGCTTCCTGCGGGGAAGATGAAACCGCGACCCGTCGAGCGGCGGTGTGGAAAACGATTTCCGCCCAGACCAGCATCTGGCGCGGCCCCATGCCCTGGCCGCAGACCGTCCGACGCGAACGGTTGGAGGAGTCCCGTGGCTCGAGCGGTATCCGGTTTTCGCTGCTGCGGCGAGTTGATGCGTCTGGCGGCGGCCGATTTCTTGCCCCCCGACGCCGCCCGTGCTACAAGCACGGAGGGACAGCCTCGATATACAGATGTAACACTGTGTGAATACACCCGTGGATCGGCACCGCCACCACCGCCCAACGCCGGGGATCGCGGTGCCCGTGCGGGCCGCCGCGGTGCTCGCCGTCTGCAGTGCGTTTCTGCTGCTGACGGCTTCCGGGGCCCGCGGACAAACGGTCATCCTCTCGGGCAGCGGGGTCGGGCCCACGCCGTCGGTGCTCGGCTACAACTCCGGCCATTTCCTCCCCGGCTCCAACACGGCCTCGTGGTGGAAGTATTCGGGCGTGAACGGCAGCCGGATCTTTTCCAGTCCCAGCTACATGACGCCCGGCTCGAGCACCTACTTTCGGTCGGAATCGACCACGTCGCTCAGCGCGACCACACCGTCAGAGTTCGTCACCCAGCGAGATGCCCTGCGGGCCAGCGGCACGGCCACCACCTTCATTCGTTGGGATCGGATCACGCCGCTCTACACCACCGGCACCACTGACGGCACAAACTCAATCCAGCTGAAGACGGCCGAGGACTCGATGAAGTCGCTCGGAATCAAGCCGCTGATCGTGATGACCCGCTCGCCCGGAAGCTTTGCATGGCCCTCGTCCCCGGCGGCCAACACGGCAGCCGACTGGCAGGATCGCTGGCTCGCCTGGCAGCAGTGGTATTCCCAGGCGTTCATCCATGCCCGGTACAACGACGTCGAAAACTTCCAGTTTTTCAACGAACCCGACCTCTACGCCAGTAGCAACGGAACACTCACGCAGGACCAATGGCTGGAGATGGTCCGCTTCGGTGCCAACGCCGTCGAATCCGCCATCGCCGACGTGAACCGGATCTACGGCAAGAGCCTGAGGCCGCACGTGTATGGCCCGGTGACCACGGGGCCCGAGGCATCGGCCGGTGACTGGGGTGACCTGCTCCTCCGGAACCGCTCCAACCAGCTGATCACGGGCTCCGCCGCCTCCTACCAGCTCTTCGATCACTACGACTACCACAACTACGGCAGCAGCCCCACGACATTCGGCACGAAGGTCGCCGACACGATCACGGCGATCAACGCCACGACCGGCGGCCAGGCGGCCCAGTTCCCGATCGTGCTCAGCGAGTTCAACACCCGCACGAGTGCCAACTACGACCCGGCCGACGCGGTGAACAACCCCAGCGGCTACACGCCCGACACGCTCGACATGTCGAGCCGGCTCGGACAGATTCTCGTGAATCTGGCCACCAACAAGCCCGACGAGCTGTACCTGTTCAAGTTCAGTAACGCTGGCGGGGCCAACAATGGTGTCCACTGGCAGAGCGAGACGGGCTCAAAAAACGTCGGGGGCGCCTCGCGCTCGGCCATGGCCTACCAGCTGTTCGCCGAGGGCTTCACCGCCAACACGCTGCTCAGATCGCCGACCTCGTCCGATTCCGCGCTCACCATGGCAGCCGCTTACGATGCGGCCGAGGGCAAGCGCTACGCCTACATCGCCAACGAAAGCGGCTCGACGAGCAAGTCGATGACGCTCGATCTCACCGCCTGGAACGTGGCCGTGGGCTCGACCGTGACCGTCAAGCAGGTCAGCGGTCTGCATCAGGGCGGCATCAGCCAGACGATCACCGTGCCCGCCAATCGCACGGTCACGGTCAATGCCGATCCGTTCGGCGTGGTGCTCGTCACCGTCCCCACCGTCAGCGGCCTCGACCGCCGGCCGTTCACCGTCTCCGAAAATGCTTACGTTCAGGAAAGCGGCCTGACGACCAACTACAGCGGTTCCGCGTCGCTCCTCGTGCGCAGTGGCAGCACGACCGCGAATCACAACGCCGCGTACCTGAAGTTCGCGATCGGGTCGCTCGATCCCACGCTCGTGGCGGATGCCACACTCAGCATCACCGCCCTCGATCCCGCCGCGACCGACCCCGCGACGGCCGGCATCATCTGCCACGTGTACGGAATCACGAACACCTCCTGGCGGCAGGCGACGAGCGGCACGGCCACCGGGATCACCTGGTCGACCGCGCCCAACATCAGCCAAGTCAGCCGCCCGGCGGTGCGAACGACGATCAGCCAGAACTTCGTGACGGGCATCGGCACCACGGCCGACATCATCGGCCAGTTCGCAGCCACGGGCACGGCCACGACCCTCGCGATCGACGTCAGTCGTTGGATCGCGGAGCGGGTGGCCGCCGGCGACACGAGCGTGAGTTTCATGATCACCCGCGACGTGCGATTCGATGGCGATTTCGACGACCTCCACTCCCTGGCGATCACCAGCCGCGAGGGCGCTGGGGCCAACACGACGCTCGCGCCCACGCTCACGCTCTCGACCCGCACCGCCCCGGTCACGATCTCCGTGTCGTCTGGCAGCCAGACGCAGTTGCAGACCGGCAACTCGATGATCCGGGGGACGAGCCCGGTCACGAAGGCGGGCGCGGGCACGGTGGTCTACGACGCCGCCAACACCACGACCGGGACGACCACGATCCAGGCCGGCACGCTGCGGGTCTCCCACGCGCAGGGACTCGCGACGAGCCCCACGACCATTCAGGCCGGTGGCCGGCTGCTGGTCGATTCGGGCATCACTCTTCAGTCGCCACGCGTGCTGCTCGCCGGCGGAACGCTCGCGGCATCCGCGCTGACCATCCATGGAACCGCCGGCATCGGCATCCTGTCAATGTCATCCGGAGCCGTTGTCGGAGAGCCGGCGGTATCGATCGGCGGCGGCGGTCACATGGTGCTGTCAGCGACGGGGGTGCAGGTGGTGAACGTCTCGGCACTCGATATCGATCAGGCTTCCGGTGGCAGACTCGACCTCGGCAAGGGCAGCGTCACCATCGCGGCAGGCGG
>CAJBSQ010000706.1 GCA_903958265.1 uncultured Planctomycetaceae bacterium | reverse complement strand
TTTTCTACCTGTGATGATCGACCCCGGCGTCCACGGCCCCGTAGCCACAGGTTTCCTACCTGTGATGATCGACCCCGGTGTCGGCGGCCTCGTAGCCACAGGTTTTCTACCTGTGATGATCGACCCCGGTGTCGGCGGCCTCGTAGCCACAGTTTTCTACCTGTGATGATCGACGCCGGCGTCCGCGGCGAGCGCGGCATCGCCGTAGAGCGGCAGGTGGCGGTAGTAGACCTCGAGCATGGACGTGCAGAAGCAGGTCATGAACAGCCGGCCGCCGATGTGGCCCCACTTGTCGAGCGCTGGGTCCCAGGAGCCCGCCTCGGGCCCTTTCTGAATCTGTTCCTTCGGGAGCACCTCCTTCATTCGGTCGTTCCAGCGTCGCCAGGCGTCGCCGCCGGCGTGGTGCGACACCTGCGTGATGTAGTACCAGGCGTAGACGTCCTTCTCCGCATACTGCTCGCTCCCATCGCCCCAGGAGGCGACCGCCGGGATGCTCTCCGCGAGGAGTCGATCGAGCCCGGTCACCAGTCGCGGGTCGTCGCGACGCCAGCCTAGGTACTGCCGCGCGAGGAGCCCTTCCGCCGATACGGCTAGCGTCTCTGACGACGGTGCCTGGCCATCGGCATACCGCATGTAGCCGTAGCGAACGCCCCCCTGAATCGCGACGCTGTCGAGAAAACGATTCACACCCTCGAACGTCGCCGCCGGCACCGAGAGGCCTGCCATCTCGGCACTCTTGAGCGCCATCACAAACCAGCCCGTCACCGACATGTCGCCATCCTTCCCCGGCGTGTACTTCCAACCTCCGCCGGGACTCTGCACCCTGACCGCGTACTCGGTCGCCCGTCGAGCGATCTCCCCGTACTGCTCGTCCTTCGTCATCCCGTAGAGTTCGCAGGCAGCGATTGTCGCCTGGGCATGCGAGTACATCTCATGCATGAAGGGAATCGCCGGCTCGACGTCGAATCGTCCGTCCCCCTGCTGCCGCTTGGCGAGCGCCTTCCACGCCCGCTCCACGACCCTGCGATGCTTCCCGCCGTGGGGCGTGTTGCCGGCCCCCTGAAAGGCCAGCAGCGCCATGGCCGTGGCCGCAAGCCGGTTCTCCTGCGAGCCCCCGTCGACATACGGCCCCTGCAGGCTCCACAGGTCGTCCTTCTTGTCTTGCTGCTTCGCCAGCCACTCCAGCGCCCTCGCCACCGCCGCCTCGGTGGCGTTCGAGCCGCCAAACGCGTCGACCAGCGCCTGCCGGCGGCCTTCCTCACGGCCATTGAGCAGCGCTCCGATCGTCGGAGCGACGATCGCGGCCACCGCCGCTCCCGGCGCGTCAACTGGTTCCATCACCTCCCGCGGAGCCGCGGTCGGCTCATCCACGGGCGAGTCCTTCGACTCCACCTTTTCCGGGACCGGCTCCGGCACGGGGGCGGGTTCGGGAACAATCTGCACTCCATGGTCGGGAGACTCGACGACCTCGGTCGATAGGAACGACACGTCGAGGACGACACGATCCTCGCGGCGG
>CAJBSQ010000705.1 GCA_903958265.1 uncultured Planctomycetaceae bacterium | reverse complement strand
GGCTGCCGGCCACGTAGGCGCCGAGTTCGCGGCCGCCGTGGAACGTCGCCGGCGGGCCCTCGCGGGGACGGTAGGAGCCCGAGGCGTCGATCGCCCGCGGACCGTCGGCCACCGGCTCGGCGGTGCGGTACCGACCGATCTCGTCAAACTCCTCCAGCGCGAAGCCGAGCGGGTTGATCATGGTGTGGCAGGTTTGGCAGGCGACGGCGCTCGTCTGCAGGGCCACCCGCTCACGGGTCGTGAGGTCGGGCTGCTGCTCCGGCGGCACCGGTGCGATTGCCTCTTGCGGGGGCCGCAGGGTGTTGCCAAGCACGCTGCGGGCCAGGAAGACGCCGCGATGGATCGGCGACGTGGACGCGGGATACGCGAGGACACTCATCAGATAGGGGTGCGAGAGCAGGCCACCGCGGCGGCCGTCGTCGAGCCGCACGCGGGTGAAGTCGGCCTCGGCTGGCAGCGTGGCGCCGTAGAGCGGCGCGAGCCGGCCATTGATGGGTAACTCGTCGGCGGTAAACAGGTGGCGAAAGTCGCCGTTGGTCCAGACGGCGTCGTCGAGGAAGAGTTCGAGACTCGTCCGCAGGTCGGCCGCCACCTCGGGCGTGAACTCGGGATGGTGGGCGGAATCCGTGGCGAGTTCTGGGCCGAGATCGACACGCAGCCACGAGAACAGGAAGTCGCGGACCTTGGCCCGGGTTCGCCGGTCCTGCACCATCCGCTCCGCCTGGCCGCGGATCTGGTCGGCGGTGGCCAGGTCTCCCCGGGCCGCGGCCTCCCAGAGGGGGCCGTCGGGGATCGAATCCCAGAGGCCGAACGACAGCCGGGCCGCCGTCGCAAAGGCATCGTTGCCGCCGGATTCCCGGAACAGGAATCGTGGCGAGCCGAGCACCGCCAGGAGCGACCGGCGAAGGGCCGTATCGAGGTCGGGTGCGTCGGCAAACGCCCGCTCGACGACCAGGGTTCGAAGGTCGTCGGAAAGCGGTTGGCGGAAGGCCCGCTCGGCGAAGGTGGCGGCGAAGGACCGCAGCCTCGCCTCCCGGTCGGCCGCGTCGTGGCCGACCCCGGCGAGTCGGTCGACGTGGCGGAGCACATGGTCGGCCGTCTCGATCGCGGCGGCCGTCGTGGCCTCGAACCACTCCGGCGACACGCTCGTGCCGCGGTCATAGCCGATCGAGCGGTCGTCGGGAGGAAACGGGGTGGCGAGCACGAACACCCGCGGCGCCTCGCGCGGCAGCAGCACCCGCGCCGGCACAGTCTCGACCACACCGTGCGGGGGCTTCCAGAGCAGCCGGATCGAGGCCGGCGTCGGTGGTGTTGCGGACGGTGCGGCCGGCTTATTGACGCCCTGATTCGCCTTCCAGAACTCGAGCACGAGCGGATAGTGGCGGCCGCCGAGCAGGAAGACAGACCCCCGGTAGTCCGTGTCGGTTCCCGATTTGACGGCGGCATCGATCACCGCCGGCTCTCTCCGGCCGCCGTTCAGCGAGAGTTTCGCAGCATGCTCGGTGCGGATCACGAACTCGTGCACCCCCGTCTCCGTGGGCACGATCCCGCCCGTCCAGCGGATCGCGAATCTCGTCGGCTCAAACCTGCCCTCCTCGGGCCCCGCCGTGCCGAAGTCGAAGGCGACCGTCGGGTCGATTCGTTCGAACACGAGCCCCTTGTCGCGGTCGAACCCGCCGGTCTTGAAGTATTCCCCCGTGAGACCCCGGGCCGCATCGGCGGCGGGCGGCTCGTCGCGGAAGCTGCCGACGATGTCGGCGAGGGCGTGGCGGTGCTGCCGCACCGTCAGTCGGGAAAGCTCCACGCGGGCCGGCCGGTGACGGTCGCGGGCGACCGCGGAGTAAAAGGAGCGATGGATGTAGTCGGCCACCTGCCGGGCCGCCTCCCCCGTCACCAGCGCCGGATCTTCCTCGGGCATGGTCTCGTCGATGGAGGCCGCGAGTTGGCTGATCGACCGGTCGCCAACGAGCGGGTCGGGGTGGTTGGCCGTGCCGAGCCCCCCCGGGCCGTGGCACCGCACGCAGTGCTCGCGGTAGATGGCAGCTCCGGGATGGTCGGTGGCGGGATCCTCTGCGGCGGGGCTGGATTCGCTGCCTCCGAAGACCACGGCCGCGAGCACGCTGAAGGCGATGAGAATGCGGTGGGGAGTGGGCATGGCCGATGGAACTCGACGGCGGACCCGCGGCGAAACCGATCAGGCAGGCCGTGCAAACACGAGGCGGCCGGCCGAGGTCTGGAGCGTGCTGGTGACATGTGCCCGGACGGTGCGACCGATCTGCTCGCGGCCGTTTTCGACGACCACCATCGTGCCATCCTCGAGGTAGCCGATGCCCTGGTCGGGCTCCTCCCCGGCCTTGACCAGCCGCACGCTCACCGCATCGCCCGGCATGAAGGTCGGCTTCAAGGCGAGGGCCACGTCGTTGACGTTGATCGCGGGCACCGACCGCACGCCGGCGAGTTTGGCGGCGCTGGCATCGATCGTGACCACCCGGCCATCGAGCTCGCGGGCCAGATCGACCACCCGGGTCTCCATCGCGAGTTCGTCGTGCGATTCCTGGCGAGGAGTGATCACGTCGATGTCGATGGCGTCGTTCTCGCGGAGCCGGGCGAGCACGTCGAGCCCCCGGCGGCCGCGGGTGCGTTGCTGGCGGTCGTTCGATTCCGCAGCCGCCTGGAGTTCGTCGAGCACGAAGGAGGGCACCACGAAGCGGCTCTCGAACACGCCCGCCTCGGCGAGGTCGGCGATCCGGCCGTCGACGATGGCGGTGGAGTCGAGCACGTTGGGGCGGAGGCCGCGGACGTCGCGGGCAAACTCAACGTAGGGGATCAGGAATCGGAAGTCGTCGCGGGTCTGAATCAGCAGGCTCGTGCAGAGGTAGCACAGCACGCTGCCCAGCACGAGCGGGAGCCAGGAGTGGAGCGGGTCGTTGGGGCTCAGCGGCAGGATCGGCTGGAGGGCGAGGAGGGTGACGTAGGTGACGAACACGCCGATCAGCAGTCCGAAGTAGACGGCCGTGATCGTCGTCAGATCCTTGCGGCGGATCATGCCGTCGAGGCCGATGACCGTGAGCGGCAGCACGACCATGCCCGCGAGGATCGCCCACGGCACCCACGTCGGCGAGGCCTGAACCGCCGGTGAGTTGAAGATCAGCACGGCGATCCCCACCGACACCATCACGAAGATCGCGCGGAGGATGAGCAGCGCCATGGCCGAATCGCCGACGGGGAGAGAATCCGGGGTCTTTCAAGGATCGAGAGTTTACCAAGAGCAGCGAGCCAAGCCCACCTTCAGCGTGAGTGACGTGATGCCCACAGCGCCCGCCCGGCCCCGTGTCCCGGAGAAGGCCCGCGCCGGGCGACGTTCTCGAGGCCCAGGCGATCCGGCATTCCGGTTGGCGGCTCACCCACCGACCGGATCAGCCCCCCGACAGCCGCCGCCGGTGATCGACCTCGAGGTAGCGGTCGGTCATCCCCGCGATGTAATCCGCCGCACTGCGGCGGACACCGAAGGTGGCGGCCCGATGGCGGTAGCCTGCGGGCAGTTCGTCGGGGCGGGCGGCGTACCACTCGAAGAGTTCCGTCAGCTTCTGCTGCGCCGGCACCCGCATCTCCAGCACGCGGTCGCTGCGGTAGACGCGGTCGAACAGGAATCGCTCGAGCTGCCGCTTGCCGGCGGCGAGCTCGGCGTCGTGCGCGATGATCCGGCGGGGAGGCAGGGGGCCGTCACCGCGAAACACCTGCCGCACGCGGGCCACGGAGTCGACGTCGAGCGACTCGATGGCGTGTCGCGACGTGCGGATCAGTTCCGCGACCTGGAAATCGACGAGCTCGTGAAGGATTGCCCGCCGCGCCTCGGTGCCCTCGAGCCGGCCGTGCCGGGCCTCGACGCGGCGAGCCGCATCGGCGACGAGCGGCAGCTCGAGGAGCTCGTCGAGCGTGACCAGCCGGAGCTCAACCGCATCATCGGCGTCGTGCGTGTCGTAGGCGATCGAGTCGGCTGCGTCGACGACCTGCGCCTCCAACAGCGGAGCGGGAGCGGTGCCGTCCTTCTTCCGCGTGGCCTGGGCGTCGAGCACCTCGCGGGAGAGGTTGAGCCCCGGAAACTCCGGATACCGGCTCTCCAGCAGCTCCATGATCCGCAGCGCCTGGGCGTTGTGATTGAAGCCCCCCTCGTCGCGGAGCAGCTCGGCGAGCGTGTCTTCCCCGGCATGGCCCAGCGGCGGATGGCCGATGTCGTGGGCGAGGGCGAGCGTCTCTACCAGGTCTTCGTTGAGCGCGAGGGCCCGCGCGAGCGTCCGGGCGATGCTCGTCACTTCCAGCGTGTGCGTCAGCCGGCTGCGGTGGTAGTCGCCGTGGTAGCCGGTGAAGACCTGGGTCTTGTGGGCGAGCCGGCGGAAGGCCGCGGAGTGGACGATCCGGTCGCGGTCACGCTGGTAGGGGCTGCGGAACTGGTGTGGGGGCTCGGGATGGACCCGGCCGGCCGTGTCGACGCCATGCATCGCCCAGGGGGCGAGCAGGAGCTGCTCCCGGGTTTGCCAGTCGGGCTGGCTCCAGCCGGCGGCGGTCATGGATGCGGCTCCGCGGCGACCGTCGTCAGCTGGTCCCAGAGCGCGTCGAGCGCCTGCGGCAGCACCCGGATCCCGGCGACGGACGGCATGAAGTTGACATCGCCGCTCCAGCGGGGCACGACGTGCCAGTGGAGGTGGCCCGGGACACCCGCGCCCGCCACGGCGCCCAGGTTCAGCCCCACGTTGAAACCCTGCGCCTGCATCGAACGCGAGATCAGGCCACACCACCGCGCGATCTGGTGCTGGAGGTCGAGTGTCTGCTCCGTCGAGAGGTCGGCGAGGGAGGCCAGGTGGTCGAGGGGTGACACCAGCAGGTGGCCGTTGGCGTACGGGAAGCGATTGGTGACCACGAGGGACAGCGGCGTCCGCTCCACGACGCCCAGCACCCGGTCGGAGGCCGCCGCGGCCGCGGCCGCCCGGCAGAGGAAACAGTCGTGATCGGCCCCCGGTCGCCAGCAGTCGATGTCGACCGCGGGCTCCTCGGCCACGCTGCCCTGCACGTAGCCCAATCGCCACGGCGCCCAGAGTCGGTCGGTTTCCATGGGGTGGAGTGTACCGCCGATTCCGGCGTTCAGCAGCGGCCGGGGCTCCCCTATGATCAGAGCCTGGTGACCGGCGGCAGAGCTACGAGACGACGGCGAGGACGCTTGTGGAGTTCAAGGTCGATCTCGACGTCTTCTCCGGTCCGATGGACCTGCTGCTGTACCTCGTGAAAAAACACGAGGTGGATGTGACGGAGGTGCCGATCGCGGTGATCGCCGGCGAGTTCATCGCCTACCTCGACGTGCTCGAAGATCTGGCCATCGACCAGGTGGGGGAGTTTGTGGAGCTCGCCAGCGTGCTCCTGGAAATCAAGGCCCGAGCCCTCGTACCCCGCCCCGAGGAGACCGAGGAGCCG
>CAJBSQ010000704.1 GCA_903958265.1 uncultured Planctomycetaceae bacterium | reverse complement strand
GGCCGGCGCCGACGGATTCGCCAGCGTGGTGACGCCGCTCGACGGCGGCGTGATCTTCCCTCCCGGCGATGGCATGGTGACGGCCCCCCTCACGCCCAGCCGGCAGGTGCTGCCGTGGACCCACGACCTCCTCCGCCGGCTGCCGCAGCCGCTCGCCGAGCTCATCGCCCTCGTGAGCGTCCCTTTCCGCCCGACCGCGACCCCGCACCAGCTGCTCGGTGCCGTGGCCCGGCTGGCATGGTTCGTGCTGGTCTGGTCGATCTTCGGCACCGGGATCACGCGGCACGTGGCGCTCAAGCTCATCGGCGAGGAGGCGCCCGGCCCGCTCGGGGCGACGCTCTACGGCTCGCGGACGTGGCTGTCGTCGTTCAACGCCGTGCTGTTCGTGATTGTCGGAATCCTCGCGCTGAGCGTTCCTGGAGCGCTCCTCGGACTGGCGATGCGGACGGAATGGGGGATTGCCTTTGCCGGCGCGATCTGGCCGCTGGTGCTCCTTGGGGCGGTGGTGCTGGCGATCCTCGCGGTGGGCGTCGTCGCGGGCTGGCCGCTGATGGTGGCCGCGGTTGGCGTGGAGCGAGGCGACAGCTTTCAGGCGATCTCGACAGCCTTCTCCTACCTCTACCAGCGGCCGCTGCACTATGCGTTTTACGCGCTCGTGGCGCTCGCCGTCGCCGTACCAGCCATCGCGGTCGCGGGGCTGTTTGCTGATGCGACCGGCACGCTGGCGATGTGGGCAGCGAGTTTCGGCATGGGTCATGAGCGGACCGTTGCCGTGCTTGACGGCCTCTCGGGCGCCGGGACGGAGGCAACGCAGTGGGGTGTGAAGGCGATTACCTTCTGGAGCCGGGGCCTGGCTCACCTGCTCTCGTCGTTTGGCTGGGGCTACTTCTGGGCGATCGCCACGGCGGCCTACATGCTGCTGCGGCAGGATGTCGATGGCACCGAGCTCGACGAGGTGGTGATCGACGAGCCAGGCGGCGGGTGAGTCGGCAGCCGGCATGCCCTTCGGGGCCGCCGGTGTGTTCCCCGCGGGCATGTGCTTGTGCAGGTAGGAAACCTGCACCTACGGTGGCGGGCATGTGCTTGTGCAGGTAGGAAACCTGCACCTACGGTGGCGGGCATGCGCTTGTGCAGGTAGGAAACCTGCACCTACGGTTGTGCCCAGCGGCGGATCACCGCGGCCACATCGCCCATCATCGCGCCGCGGCTCACGGCCTCGTCGGCCCCGGCGGCGACCGCGGCGTCGAGCCGGTCTTGCCAGACGTGGGGCCCGAATGCGACGACCTTTGCAGCCGGTCCACCGAGTTCCCGGGCCCGGGCGACGAGCGACGCCGGATCGGCCGGGAGCGACTGCAGGTCGAGCAGCACGATGTCAAACGCACCCGCTCGGGGCACGCCGGCGGCTCCGGCGAGCGTCTCCAGTTCCGCACCCGCCGACCGCACGGCACCCGCCAGCCGGCTCGAGGCCATGAGATCAGACGAGATCAGCAGCACCTGGGGAACGTTCATCGGCTGCATCGTAGCATCCTCCACATCCGTCAGACCGCTTCCGGGCCGCGGACGGCTCGGTAGAGCTGCACCGCCTCGTGGACCGGCATCGCGAACAGTCGGCCGGCGACCTGGCCGCCACCGGCGGCGAGCACCGTCGAGATCGCCTGCACCGCGCGATCGACGAAGTCGTCGTTGACGGCGATCTCGAGCATCACCTCCTGGGCCACCGCGTCGGCGGCGGCGAGGTCGTAGCCATGCACGTCGCAGACGGTCAGCCGCGTCACCTGCACGGCGGCAAGCGCCCGCCTCACGCCCTCGACCTGAGCGGGCTTGATGACGGCGACAACCAGACGCATGGCCCCTCCTGGGCTGTCAGGGACGCGGAAGGACGACGTCGGCGTCGAGGACCTTCGTGATCCGGGCGGAGAGGTCGGCAAGATGCGCCCGAGAGTAGTCGTCGAGTTTCACGTCGTTTTTGGCGAGCAGACCGTCGATTCGCTCGGCAAGCCCGCGGAGCTGCAGGGCGGCGACCGCCTGGGCGTCGGTCGAGGCCGTGGTTCCGAGCACGATTCCGCAGAGCCGCGAGACGTAGGCCCGCTGCAGGCCGCGCCGCAGGCTGCCGATCGCCGGTCGGCGGGGGGTGTAGTCGCCCGGTCCCGTGCCGTCGACCTCGGCCATGATCGCCTTGGTGAGCCGGTCGAGGAGTTCCGCGGTCGTGAAGGCGTCTTGATCGGCGGGCACCTTGAGTTCGCCGTCGCGGATCCGGTCGAGGGTCACCGGATCGAGCAGCCGGCCAAGCACCCGATCCTGCCACATCAGCACCACGTCGTGAACGGGGTAGTCTTCGCGGTCGGCCGATTCGCTGCCCCAGTGAGACCACCGGGTGGGCATGAGCTGGTTGTAGAGCTCGGGCGGAAACGTGAACGGCTGGGCGGCGAACATCTGCTTCTCGAGCAGGTCGAGCGCTTCCCGCTGCTTCGCCGGCGGCACGATCACGAACGGCGGCTGGGCGTTGGCATCCCCCTTGTGGCTCCGCGAGGTGCCGACGCCGCCGATCAGGCGGGCCGCCAGCGACATCGCCTGCCCGTGGGTCGAGAGCAGCACGCCGAAGGCCTGTCGCACCCGCTCGTAGCCCGGGGCCCGGCCGTCCTTGTCTTCGACCGTCATCCGCTCGGCGATCAGGGGCATCACCTGGGCGACCAGTTCCGCCCGCGCCTTCGCGAACTCCACCGGATCGTTGCCCAAGTCGAAGCGGTTGGAGAGCGGATCGGGATCCTGCCACTCGGTGTCTTCGTCGGTGGCGAAGGCGAGTGCAGGCTCGCCGCTGCGGGTGGCGATCTTCTCCAGTTCGGGGAGTTCGGCCTCGGGAGAGCCGGCGGAGAGCGGCCGGTAGCCGTACTCGATGGCCCAGAAGTCGTAGGGGCCGAGCCGCGCGGCGTAGTAGTCGCCCTGCGTCTTGCCCTTGGGCATGATGTTGACCGGCACGTAGTCCATCACGCTCGTGCTGCCGCCACTCTGGGAGGTCTTGGTGACGTCGTTGAAGTCGGCCAGTGACTTCAACGAGCTCCCCTTGAAGTTGTGCCGCAGGCCGAGCGTGTGGCCAACCTCGTGCATCGCGACGAGCTTCAGCCCCTGCATCACGAGCCGGTCCTTCTCGGCCTCGGAGAGTCCGCCCGGTGCGGCTGCCGCCAGGGCGGTGGCAGCGAGCGCCGTCTCGCGGGCATGGCCGGCGAAGAGTTGGCACCGGCAGGCCTCGCTCTGCCGTTCCACCCGGCCGCCGCCGGTCAGAGCCGCTACCGACTGCGGCGTGAACGTCTCGTACTCCTGCCGCCAGAACTGCAGGAAGTCACCATCAAAAATGATGTCGGCGTCGAGAATCTGGCCCGTCCGCGGGTTCACGCGGGAAGGGCCCATCGCGAAGCTCTGCCCAGCGGTGATCCAGCGAAAGGTGTTGTAGTTGACGTCTTCGGGATCCCAGTCGGCCGCGTCGGGCTGCTGGCGGACCTCGATGGCGCTGGCGAATCCGGCCTTCTCGAAGGCGTCGTTCCAGGCCTCGATCCCCTCGCGGATCGGCTGCCGGTAGCGAAATGGAACGGTCCGCTCGATCCAGAACACGATCGGCTTCTTCGGCGGCGAGATCGCGGCCGAGGGGTCGGCCTTCTCCACCTGCCAGCGGTTGATGTACCGCACGAACCGGTCCTCGTCGACTTTTTGGGAGAAGTCTTTGAGGGCGGTGACGAAGTAGCCGACGCGATCGTCCGCGAGCCGCGGCTTGTAGGTGTTTTGCGGCAGCATGCTGATCGAGTAATGCACGTGGACCGTGGCACCCCGCGAGTCGGGCACGGTGTCGATCTCGGCGGACCCGCCCGATCCGTAGGTCGCGGCCACCTGGAGTTCGACGTTGTCGGGAAACGACTTGGCACTCGCCCAGGTCGAGCGGTCGGCGGCGAAGGAAAACCCGGGCAGCGACCGTGCGATCTGTGGCAGGTCGGTGAAGAAGATCTTGGCGAGGTCGATCACGTGGCCACCCCCGGGCCCCGTGGTGACGATCGGCACGCTGAACAGCACGCTGTCGGTGTAGGCCAGG
>CAJBSQ010000703.1 GCA_903958265.1 uncultured Planctomycetaceae bacterium | reverse complement strand
AAGCTCGTCGAATCGGCCGGCTTCGATGCCATCTACCTGTCGGGGGCGGCGTTCTCAGCCGGATCGCTCGGGGTACCCGACATCGGCCTGTTCACGCGGGATCAGCTCGTCGAGCAGACGCGAATCCTGGCCCGCGCCGTGACGATCCCCGTCGTCGTCGACGCCGACACCGGCTTCGGCGGCCCCCGTGAGGTCGAGATGACCGTCCGGCTGCTGGAGGCCGCCGGGGCGGCTGCCATCCAACTCGAGGACCAGCGCGGCGCCGACAAGCGGTGCGGCCACCTCGCCGGCAAGCAGGTCGTCGATCCCGTCGAGATGGCCGAGAAGATCGCCGCCGCCCGTGCCGGCTGCCATGATCCAGGCACGGTGATCATCGGCCGCTGCGACTCGCGGAGCGTCCACGGCTTCGACGACTGCCTGGCCCGGCTTCACGCCTACCAGACCGCGGGTGCCGACTGGCTCTTCCCGGAGGCGCTCCAGTCTCGCGAGGAGTTCGGCCGCGTGGGCCGCGAGTTCAACGGCTCGACCCCGCTGCTCGCCAACATGACCGAGTTTGGCACGAGCCCCCTGCTCTCGATCCCCGATCTCGCCGCAGCCGGCTTCACGGCAGTGCTCTATCCCGTCACGCTCATGCGGCTGGCCATGAAGGCGATGGAGGCCGGCCTTGCCCTGATCGCCGAAGAGGGATCCCAGGAGAGCCTGCTCGATCTCATGCAGTCGCGCGAGGAACTCTACGACCTGCTCGACTACGACCCGAAACATCCCGAACGCCACCGGTTCGCCCGCCGCGAGGCCCCCGAGGAGCACGACACATGACCGCCGCCCAGCCCACCGGAAAACCCGCCGCCGACTTTGCCAAGGGGCTCGCCGGCGTCATCGCCGGCCAGACCTCCATCTGCTCGCTCGACGGCACCCTGCGGTATCGCGGCTACGACATCGAGCCCCTCGCCACGGCGGGTGATTTCGAGGAGGTGGCCTTCCTACTGCTGCACGGCGAACTCCCGAGCCACACCGAACTCGCCGCCTTCCGCGACCGAATCGCGGCGGCCGCCCGCTCGGTGGATGCCGCCGTGCTCGACGCCCTCGCCCGACTCGCGGCCACGAGCCCCCAGGCGTCGGTGATGGACGCCCTACGGACCGGGATCAGCATGCTCGGCCTCGTGGAGCGTGACGACACCCCGGGGCCGCGGCCCGCCCTGATCGCCCAGGCCGAACGGCTCCTCGGCCAGACACCCGCGATCCTCGCCGCCTGGATCGATCTCACCAGCGGACGCACACCCCGTCCCTGGCCCGACGGCCCGGTCGCCAAGGCCCTGCTCGAGCGGATCACGGGCCGCGAGGCGTCGTCCCGCCAGGTGGCGATCTTCGGGGCCACGCTCGTGCTGTACGCCGAGCATGAGTTCAACGCCTCCACGTTCGCGGCCCGCACCGTCGCCTCGACGGGCTCCGACCTGCACTCGGCCGTCACCGCCGCGATCGGCGCCCTCAAGGGGCCGCTGCACGGGGGCGCCAACGAAAAGGTGCTCGAGGTGCTCGGGGAAATCGGATCGGCCGACCGGGCCGATGCCTGGGTGCACGAGCAGTTTGCCGCCAAGCGGGTCGTGATGGGCTTCGGCCACCGGGTGTACAAAGACGGCGACGTGCTGGCGAAGCTGCTTGGCTCCATGTGACGCGAGATGGTT
>CAJBSQ010000702.1 GCA_903958265.1 uncultured Planctomycetaceae bacterium | reverse complement strand
CTGGCCTCGACCTCCGGGGCGTCGGGGCCGCGGCGGCAGGCGGCTCGCAGATCGGCCGTGATCTCGCCGCAGAGCTCGGTCCCATCGTGACCCAGGAGCGCCGGCAGGCGGTCGCGGCCCACACCCCAGCGGTTCATGTAGGCGAGCATGCGGTCGAACGTCCAGCGGCCCGTGGTGGGGTCGCGGCCCTCGGCATACGAGATGGGCTCGAACACCCAGTCGAAGCCGATGCCCGACCAGACAAAGCGGCCGACCGACGTCGCCAGCGACAGGCCCTCCGCAAAGTCGTCGGCCCCGGGCGCCGAGGTGAGATGGCTGAACCGCGCCGCCGCGCGGATCCGATCAACGAAGCCGCCGTCGATCGACTCGGTGCTGACAACCTCAAACGGGATCCCCAGCCGCCGAGCCACGGCCGTTCCTGCCCGCACCTCGAAATCGTCGTCCTTGCCGAGGACGATGCCGCGCGTCGGGATCCCTTCGTGGGCCAGCGTGGCCGCCACGAGCCGCGAATCGAGACCGCCCGACAGCAGGATCGAGGAATCGTCGCCCGGCGGCCGATGCCGGCGGACCGTGCGGATAAAGGCGTCGCCAATCCGCCGCTCGATATCGGCCTGACTCTCGCCAGCGGCCGGCAGGGTGCGCCCCAGGCGATAGACCTCCTCGAAGTGAGCGCCGCGATCGGCCGTCCACCGCACGAGATGGCCCTTCGGCACCCGCGCCGTTCCAGCCAGGAGCGGCCGGTCGTGCAGCGGGCCATGCACCAGCAGAATGCCGGCGAGGCCACGGCGATCGATCCGGGTTTTCAAGAGCGGATGACAGCGAAACGCCGCGGGCGTAGTCGTCACCACGAGCGGGGCCGCGGGCCCATCGCCCAGCGTCGCCTGGTGCAGCGGAAACATGCCCAGCGGATCCACGCCGACGGCGAGGCCGCGATTGGCCGACCAGGCAGCGGCCACGTGATAGCCATCGAACATCACAGGCGGACGGTGCGGCGCGAGCCAGCGATCGAGGAGATCGCGGGCCGTGATCCGGCGGTCGGCATCGTCGAGGCCGTAGCCGATCAGGATGCCGAGCGACTCGCCGTCGCTGTGAAGGTCGACGGGCGCCCGTAGCCCGGCGGCCCACACGCAGGCAAGCGGCCCGTGACTGGCCTCCGCGACCGTGGTGCCGGGCAGATCGGCAAACAGCCGCCGCACGTCGGCGACGAACCGCTCACGGCGGGCGGGATCGGGATCGACGACGAGGGCGAGGTGCGCCATGGAGCCTGACCAGACCGGTCAGGCTGCCCGCCGCCCTCGATGCAGGGCGATTGCAGGAGACTCGGCAAACCGGCAGCCGAGATCCGCGAGCCAAGTGTCGTGCATCGACCGGTTTTTGTGGTAATCGTTGGCGACGAGCGTGACGTCGCGGCCGGCATGCAGGCCGGCCACGGCAAAGTGGAGGCGGTCGGTAATGATTTGCTGATACCGGGCGGCGAAGGCGAGATACTCCGCCGGCGTACGGGAAAGCCGGATCGGATCCCTGGCGAACAGGGGCTTGCGGCCGCCGCGTTCTTGGTCGCGCCGCAGAAAAACGCCGAGGCCGCGAGTGGCTGCGGCGGGGGCCGGCCAGGCGAGGCCGAGGGCGAGATCGGGGGCGAGCGTGCCCCCGGGGTGCAGGCCGAGGCTCGTCTGCTCGCGGACATACACCCGCGCGAAGGGCCGGTCTTCCGGCGAGGTGAACGACTGCGGCAGGATCACGACCGGCAGGCCCGTGGCCAGCGCCTGGCCGCGGAGCGCATGATTGCCGCCGTAGCGGGTGCCCATGTTGCCGCCGCCGCCGAAGACGAGCAGATCGGTCGCCTCAATACCTCGCGGCCCGGCATCGAGATCAACGAGTGACCAGCGGATGCCGTAGGTCGCGAACAGCTGCGCCATCGCCATTTCGATCAGGTGGTCGCCCACGTTGCCGACCGGCCGGACGTAGCCCACGCGTTTGCCGACGAGCGGCTCGCAGACGGACGCAAAGGCTTCGGGACCGAGGAGCCGATGCCGGGTGGCGGCTGGACTGACGGCGGGCCGGCTGCTCGGACGCTCCGCGGGGCCGGGGTGAGCGGCGTGGCTGGTGAGGCCAGCTTGCGGGCGGGGCGACGAGCTGCGATTCGAAACGCTTGGCTTGCCGCTGCGGGCGAGCAGCCGTCGCACACCCTCGGCGGCCCGACCGGTGAGCCCCGCCGCCAGCAGGTTGCGGTAAAACGGGGAGACGACGTCGTCCACCTCGGCGAGCGAATCGACCGCGTCGATCAGCCCGCGACCACCGTTGAAGCCAGGGAACGCGGCCAGCGCGCCGCAGGCTTCGAGCGAGAGCATCGTGCGCACGCACTTCTCGCACCGGCCGCAGTTGAGCCGGTCGCCGACGTTCTGCCAGCAGACGCGGAGATGCTGCTTCACGATCGGCTCCCCCGCAATGCGGCGGATCTTTTCCAGCCGGGTGACGGTCGGGGCAGAGTGCTCGATGGAGGTCGTCGCCGAGCCGAAGAGGTGATCGGTGCCGGACCGCGACCCGACTTCGGGATGCTCATACCCCAGGCCATCGCCAGAGACGATGAGGGTGGCGGCCGAATCGCCAAGGAGGTGACCGATGGCGGCCAGCGCACCGCCAAACGACCGCACCCAGGGCGTCGCCCGCATCAGCGGATGCTGTCGAAGGTTGGTGCGGAGGAGAGCACTGGCCGTGCCCACCTCGGCTGCGATCGAGCGAATCATCCGCGAGACGTCGGCGGCCCGGCGACGGTGCCGGAGCTTCACGTCGTAGCCCACCACGTAGACGAGCCGATCGACCCGCTGCTGGTTTTCGAGGAAGGTGTGAAACGCATCGACTCCGCCCGTGAAGCAGAGCGCCGTGGTGGTCGCGGCGGGCGTGGTGGTGGTCGCGGCCTGCCGGGTCGCGATGCACAGCGGCGGCGGGGCGTCGGAATACCAGAGGTCGCGAAAGGTTTCCGCGACCCGCCAGGTATTCGCCGCCCAGGTCGGGCAGCCGCCCGCGGGCACGTGGAGCTGCCGCCGGGCGTGCATCGCCGGCACGAGGAACGCCGAACCGAACGCCTCGGCCGCCTCCGCGAGCGGTAGGTCGCTCGATTCAAACCAGACGCTCCGCCCGGCGACATTCGCGGCCACGCGACCGCGGCCTCGCGCGGCGATTCCCTCGACGAGAACCGGCCTGAGGTCGCCGCGACGGGAGATGGGCAGCAGCCGCATGGATGGCCTGAAGGCAAACGGGTCAGGCCACGTTGCGGCGAGGCAAGGCGACCGGCTTCGGCGGCACCACCCCGGCGGGCGTCAGGTCGTCGCTGGGCTTCACGAGCCCGTCGATGCAGAACGCAGGGCGGTCGCTGACCATGAGGAAATAGTCGAAGTTTCGCGTGCCGACGGCGTTGCGGGAGAAACTCGGAGCCGGCGGATGCCAGAGATGCACCGGCGCCGTCTCCAGCAGGATCGACTTCACCCGGAGGCCGGTGCGTTCGAGCCGCAGCTGCAGGTCGCGATCTTCGAGGCCCCAGCCGACGAACTGCTCGTCGAAACCGTTGATCCGCTCGTAGTCGGTTCGCCAGAGGGCGATGTTGTTGCCCGAGAGTCGAGGCCGCATCGGCAGCCGCAGCCATTCGTAGGCCTTGGCCCGCACTCCCTTGCCGAGGATCCGCCGGGCCTCTCCCCGGGGAATGAGGTGGTGAAAGCCACCGCCCCGAATGAGGTTGATGTCGATCCGCTGGGATGTGGGCTCGTCGAGCCGGACGCAGTCGCCTCCCACCACCCAGCCAGGCTGCCGGGCCGCGAGGTGCTTTCGCAGGTGATCGCGGGGCAGGATGCAATCGCCGTCGGTGAAGAGCAGGTACTCGGCCGTGGACGCCGCCACGCCCTCGTTGCGGCAGCGGGCAAGGCGGAAGCCCGCATGGTCGTGCGTGGTGAAGGTGAGCGGGAACGGCGCATGGCGGGCCGCGGCGGCAAGCAGGCGCCGGGTGTCGTCTCGAGAGCCGTCGTCGGTGACCACGACCTCGAAGCGGCCTGCGACGTCTTCCTGGGCTTCGATCGAGGCCAGGCACCGGCCCAGGTGCCCGGGCCGCTCGAAGGTCGAGATGATGACAGCGAGATCCATGACCGCCTCCGCAGGGATACGACGTCGAGGACATCGACGCGGAGACCCGCTGGAATCGAACCGTGGCCGGTTCTGGAGACGGGGCAGGCGAGCGAACGGAGGGCCGTCGCCGGAAGTGGCGCAGAGTTTGCGGGGGGGCCGACGCCGTCAGAGACGCCGTCAGCGACAGCGTCGCCGCCAGTATCGCCGTCAGTATCAGCAGCGGCGACGGCGGAGGGCGATCAGGGCAGCGAGGGAGGCCCCGATCCCCGCGAGCACCACGGACGCCGGCTCGGGGACGATTACGAGGCTCCCAGTCGCCTCGGTAAACGTGAACGTCTGCCCGTTGGTCGCGGCCGCCGTCCAGACACCTCCCGAGTTGGAGAACGTCAGAGCCCCGTACGAACCGCTCGCTGTCACGCTCGCATAGGAACCCGACGGGCTGCCCGTGAACCCGAACAGACCGAACGACGTGCCGTCGCCGAAGACGTCGGAGAACGACAGCGACAAGTCGCCGCCGTAGCTCAGCCCTGCCGACTGGCTGACGTCAATCGCGTCGTAGGTTGCACCCCGCCCAGTGCCGCCGATACCCAGCAGCGTCGTGCTCGAACCAGTGAGGCTGAGTGACGAGAATGACAAAGTGCCAAAGCCTCCGCTCGCACCCGGACTGACCGAACCCGCCATCGACACCGGCCCGGAGATCGAGCCCGAACCGCCGAGCGTCGCACCGGCCGCCACCGTCACGCCCGACGTGTTCGGCAGAAACGTTTCGACGAGCAGCGAGCCACTGTTGACGGCGGTGGCCCCCGAATACGACGTCGATCCGGTGAGCACGACAGTCCCAAAGCCGTCCACAATGAATCCGCCCGTGCCCGAGATCACCGTGTTGCTGCCGACGGTGATCCGACGGCCGGCCGAGGGAGCGAAGGTCT
>CAJBSQ010000701.1 GCA_903958265.1 uncultured Planctomycetaceae bacterium | reverse complement strand
TCGCCGACCCCCTTCGCCTACCCGCCCTTCCTTGCGGAGACGACGCTACACATAAACGTGGTGCGCTCTAGACTGCGGGGGGTTCGGCACGGGTGCCGGCGGATGATTCCTCCGGGAGACGCATCGTGTTCATCGCCATCCGCCGCCGCCTGGCCGGCATCTTTGACGCGATCGACAGCCCGTTGGTGCGGAGGCGTCTCGAACGGGTGGTGGTTGCCGCGGCGGCGGTCGGTTTTCTCGTGCACCTGCTGGCCATCACGGTCGCCCGCCTGCTCCCCGATCTGCCGCAGACGGTCTTCAGAGGGCTTGATGAAAGCCCGCTGCACGCCGTCTACACCCCCTTCAGCGTGATCCTCTTCTACGAGGTGCTGCTGCTGGTCTTCGCCCTCGCCGCGTCACACACCGGCGAAATCGCCAAGCAGTACCAGATCATTTCGCTGATCGTCGTTCGCCGGGTCTTCAAAGACATCGGGAGTTTCAGCGAGCTGGAAAACTGGCTCGCCGAGCCCGAGGCGGTGCGGGGTGTGCTGATCGACATGGGCGGCGCCGTGCTGATGTTTGCCATCGTCACGGCTTTCACGTTCCTTCGCCACGTCCAGCCCAAGTCACCGATCCGCCGCGATCTTCAGGGATTCATCGAACTCAAAAAGGGCGTGGCGGTGCTGCTCATGGTGGTGCTCGTGGCACTGGCGGCGATCAACTTCGCCAGCTGGCTCGGCCTTGTGAACGGCCTGCCACTGTTGATTGCTCCGCCGCCGGAAGATGTCTGTCTGTTTTTCTTTCCCCGGTTCTTCGAGTTCATGATCTTCACCGACGTGTTCCTGATGATCGTGTCGCTGGCCTACTACGAGCGGTACGAATACGTCTTTCGCAATGCCGGCTTCGTGATCTCAACGGTTCTCCTCCGGGTCTCCCTGTCGACACCAAAGCCCTACGACCTCCTGCTCGGCCTGATCGCCATGCTCTATGGCCTGATGGTGCTGAGTGTGTTTGCCGGATACTCCTGGATCGAGCGGTCGCGGGCCGCCGAATCGGGAGAGGGTGTCTCAGAAAGCGATTCCTGAGCGCGACGTCGGCCCACCCCAGGCTATCGAGCGGTGTCGCCTGCTCCAGCCGATGCAGCGCGAACCGCGCCGGCGCCGGGGTTTGATGGCCCTGCCCGTTCCAGCGCCTCGAGCACCTGCGACTCGGTGATCAGATCGCGGAGCACGATCGGCTCGGGGCACTCGCCCCCCGGGCAGGCCGCCGGATAGATCGCCAGCACCGGGATCGAGCGGCTCTGCAGCGATTCCAGGGCCTGCTTGATCTCGGTGGAGCCATCCGTCCAGTCGGCGAGCACCGGCACCACGCGGTTTTTCTCGACCACCGCCCGGACACGGTCGGTCTCAATGGCATACGCGAGGTTGAACTTGCAGGTCGGGCACCAGTCGGCCGAAAAGTCGACCATGATCGTGGCCCCACTCTTGCGGAGTTCGGCGATCCGCTCCCGAGAAAAGGGCTGCTGCCACTGGATCACCGATTCGCCCGGGGCCAGCAGCGTGAAGGCCCCCCACCCAATCACGGCGGCGGTGGCGGCGGCCTGAACCCAGCGGCCGAATCCGACCACACCCGTAGCTTCCTGAGCCCGGCCGACCCACCAGCAGGCCGCCCACAGGCCCACGAGCATGGCCAGCGTCGGCACGAACCAGTCGTGCTTCAAGAACGTGAACAGGTAGACGACCGTGCCGAGCATCACGAACCCCAGCAGCTCCTTGAACGTGGCCATCCACGCGCCCGGCTTGGGCAGAAACTTCACCAGCCCCGGGATCAGGCCGACCAGAACATAGGGCAGCGCCATGCCCGTCGCGATCGACCCGAACACCGCGTAGGTGACGAGCGTCGGCTGCGTGAGCGTGAAGCCGAAGACCGGTCCAAGAAACGGACCGCTGCAGGGGGTGGCCAGCACGGTGCTCAGCACGCCCTTGAGAAACGAGCCGACGGGCCCCTCCTGCGATTGCACGTGGCCCGCCTTCTCGCCGATGAATCCCGGAATCGGCAGCTCCCAGATCCCCAAGAACGACAGCGCGAACGCGAACACGATGCCGATCATCGCAATGTTGAACCCGGCCGACGTGAACTGCTCGCCCCAGGCCAGATTGGCCGTGCCGAGGCCCACATTTGCCGCCACGCTCGCCGTCGCCAACGCAAAGAACACGGCGAACACCCCGGCGCAGTACCAGAGATTCATCGCGAACACGTCACGGCGATCGCGTCCCGACTGCTGGGCGAACGACATCAGCTTCAGGCCCAGCACGGGCAACACGCAGGGCATCAGGTTCAGCAGGAGGCCGCCCGCAAGCCCCATCAGCAGGGCGAGCGGCAGCGAGATCGACGCCGCCGGGGAAAGAGCTGTCGAAGGCATCGTGGCCGTGGCGGGGGCCGCCACCAACGCGGGCATGCCAGCGGCCGCCGCTGCGGCATCCGAGGGGGTGGCGGGCGGGGCGTCAGTGAGAGCCACGACGCCCTTCGCCGCCTCGCCATACCGGGCGTCGGCAAAGGTGATCCGACCGGCCGGCTCCGCTTTTGTGGGGACCGTGAGCTGGAGCCTCACCGCGGTGGGCGGATCGCAGGTCTGATCGCTGCAGGTCTGGAGGCCTACGAGGGCTTCCAGCGTCGCCTCGGCACCGTCCTCCTGCAATCGCTTCACCAGCACGTCCAACACCACCGGGCCGTCCACCGCACCGGCTTCAACGAGCTCGGCATGGGTCGTGGGCGTGACCTTGGCCACGGTCACCCGCGCGAGCGACGCGTTGGTGCCGCTGCCGCTGGCCACGATCGTGGGCTTGCCCTGCCCAATCGTGCTCTCCGCCGAGCCTGCCGGGCGATAGACGTGCCAGCCCTCCTCCGGAACGATCTCGATCACCAGCGACGAGGAGGCAGGATCGCCGCCGGGGCGAAACCCCGCCCGCAGCATGGCATGGGTGCGGTCGGGGACGTGCTCCACGAAGGCCGCAGCCGCAGGCGGAGAAGGCTGGAGCGGAGGCGGAGAAGGCTGGCTCGCGGCCACGGCGACGGCGGCTGGTGCGGCCGTGGCGGAGACCGTGAAGGGGATCGTCTGCGGCGGCAGGCACGTGGTGTCTTGGCAGAGCTGCAGGCTCACGGCCCCGCGGATCTCCCCGGCTCCTGAGTCCAGCGGCGCCCGCCAGACGACCCTGCCGGAATGCTCCTCGATCACGAGCCCTTTCCAGGCGGGCACATCTTCGACCGTCCGTTTATGGGGCTCGGCATCTGGAACAAAGGCCCCGGTGATCTTCCGCGGCGAGTCGGCGGCGAGCGTGATCTTCGTGGCAATCGGCCCTCCGCGCTTCTGGGAGATCGCGTAGAGGTGCCAGCCCTCCTCGAGCGTGGCCGTGACCGCAAGTTGGTCGGGCCGTCCGCCGCTGCCCGGCTCGACTGCGGCCGAAACGGCGACGGGATCGCCCAGGGCGGCCGTGACGGCGGCGAGCGGATCAGCCACCCCGCCGGAGCCGGCCCCGAGCCGCGGAGCCAAGTCTTCCGCCCACACCGCGGCGGTCGCCAAGACCGTGACGATCAGAAACATCGCCGCCCGAAGGCGTCTGCAATC
>CAJBSQ010000700.1 GCA_903958265.1 uncultured Planctomycetaceae bacterium | reverse complement strand
CCGGGCCGCGGCGCGTGCGCGCACCCCACTCACCAGGGCTCTTCCATGAGCCCCACGATCTGCTGGGCGAGCTTCACGATCGCTTCCTGCTGCGTGCTCACGACGGACCGCCCGTATTCCGGCACCAGGCCCGCCGACTGGCCCACGTCGACGGTGGCCGCCGGCAGCGGCACGTCTCCCGAGGCGATCACCGTGCCGCCGCGGTCGGCCCAGGTGACGAGCGTCTGGTAGTTCATCTCGACGAACCGCGACTGGTCGGTCGGGCTCTCCACCACCATCCGCTTGGTGTCGGCCACGATCCGCGCCGTGAGCACGCTATCGGCGTCCTCCGCGCTGCCAACCACCTTGAATGGCGTCCGCTTTTCGATCTCCTTGCAGACGGCCTCCGTCAGCCGTTCACCGATGTCGACGGCGGGGGTCGTGCGGAAACTGTCGCTCTGGATCATCGGCACGTAGATCGTACGGACGTTCGACGCGTAGAGGGTGTTGTTGCCGAACCGATAGCTGGCGCAGCCTGCGGTCAGCAGCAGGACCGGCACGAGCACGTGGGCCATCCTGGCGAGGGCGCGGTCGCGCATGGCGGCATCCTTGCCGGAGGGCTTCAGAACCGGGGCGGGTCGGCGCCCGAGTCGTCCTGGCGGGCGATCTGCGTCTCAGACTCGGCCATGGCGTCGAGTTCCGCCTCCTTCAGCGAGTCGGGGTTGAGCACGCGGGTGAGCAGCGGGAACGGATCGTCGGAGACGTCGGCCTTGTCTTTGATCGTGAGGTACTTGTCGCGGGCCTGCTGGGCAAGCTGCGTCGTGGGGTAGTCGCGGGCAATGAGGGCGTAGTAGATGCGGGCGGAGTTGTAGTGCTTTCCCTTGGCATAGAACTCGGCCCGCTGCCAGTGCCGCTGCGCCTGTTGGGCCGCGATCTCGGCCCGCATCGTCTGCACGCGGTCCTCCTCCTCGCGACCGAGCTGGTCGGGAAACTGGACGATCACCTGGTCGGCGAGGACCTCGGCCTCCTCGAGCACGCCCCCCTCGTAGCCCGGCCCCTGATAGGCGCGGATTTTGGACTGCAGGCCGAGCAGGTGTGCCTGAAGGAGGAAGTCGCTGTCGGGATATTCACTGCGGAGCAGTCCGTAGAAGTAGTCGGCGTCGAGCCACTGCCGGTCGAGGAAGTGGGCATTGGCCTGCGCCATGATGCTGTCGTCGGCGAGGGCGCCCCGCGGGTCGTTGAGGCGGACGTGGTCGTAGGTCTTGAGGGCGCGGCCGCGGGTGTCGAACAGGGGTCGGCTGCGGTCGGCGAGGTTCGGCACGATCACCGGCAGGTGCGATTTTTGGTCGAGCGCGATCCAGTACTGCGCGATCACGAACTGCCGCTGGGCGATCCGGTCGAGATACTTCGTATTGGCGTATTTCTTGACGAGCTCGTCGTATTGGTCCTCGGCCCTGGGATACTGGTCGGTGAAGAAGTAGCTCTCGGCGAGCTGCCACATGGCGTCTTCCTCGATGACCGAGTCGGGCCAGCGATCCACCGCCACCTTGTACTTCGCGATCGCCTCCTTGTAGTTGCCATCGCGGTACAGGCGGTCGGCCTCGGCGAGGGCCTTGCGGGCCACCGGCTCGTTCGGGCCCCGCCCGACGATCTTCTTCCAGCGCTTCTTGACGTTGTCTCCCTTGAAGTAATCCCAGCCGACGTCGGTGGAGGTCGGGGTGTACTCCGACGAAATGATCTCCGAGTCGGCATCCTCGCCGAGCTGCCGGTCGATCTCCTGTTCGGCGTCGGCCCCGGAGGTCTTTGCCCAGGGCCACTGCGGCTTCTGAAGCGACGCGCAGCCTCCGCTGGCGCAGCCGCAGGCGACGACGGCGAGCATCAGCTGGTGGCAGATGGGGGGGCGGGCCGAGGGCATCGGGAATGGCTTTCGGAGAGCGGGCGTCACGGTCGGCTGAGCCTCCGGCCGGAGCGGGCGAGCGTGGCAGGCACCCGCAGCGGTCTGCCAAGGAGGTGGGAAAGAAGGGTTGTCATGATGCCGCGCACCTCTCCCCCCACGGCAGCCGGGAGCGGCAGGTCGTCGGGCGAGACCCGCGGGTCGGCGAGTAGGCGGAGGGCCGCCATGGCCCCGGTGGACACCGAGACGACTCCCCGGCGTCCGGTGCGGCAGCGCTCGCAGAGCGTGCCACCGTCGAGCATACCGAAGGCGGTGCGGCCTGAGTCGGCGAGCCGCCCGTGACACTCGGCGCAGCGGGAGAGCACCGGCCCGTGCCCCGTGAGCCGGAGCATCGCCAGCTGGATGGAGGCGAGCAGCGCCGCCAGCGGCGCTTCGTCACCGCTCCAGTCGGAGAATCTTCGCAACGTCGCATGCGCCACCTCGAAGAGCTCCGGCTGGGGATCGGCATCGGCGGTCAGGGCGTCGAGCAACTCGGCCACGTGCAGTCCGCCGAGCACCGCCGCCAGGCTCGTGCCCACGCGAAAGCGGTTCTCGAGAGCCGCCTCCGTGAGCAGATCGAGACCTCCCGACGATTTCCGGATGACGAGTACCTGACAGGTCGAAAGCAGGTCAAGGCCGCCGTCGAATCCGCTCTTCGGCCGCCAGGCTCCCTTCGCCAGGGCCCGCAGCTTGCCAAACTCCCGGCAGTAGACCGTGACCACGCTGCTTGTCTCGCCAAAAGCCGTGGTGCGAATCACGATCGCCCGCGTCTTTTCAGCGGCCATCGCCCGAGACCCTTTCGAGCCGCTCCACCCGCACGAGGTCGATCCGGCGGCGGGTGGCGGCGAGCACCTCCAGGGCAGCACCGTGCGACTCGATTCGCTCGCCGACCTCCGGGATTCGACCAAGCTGGTGGAAGACGAATCCGCCGATCGTCTCGAAATCCTCCTCTTCCGGCAGGTGGAGGCCGAGGCGGTCGTTGACCGCGGCGATGCGGATGTGCGCCAGCGCCTCGCAGGCGCCGGGCGCCGTCATCCGCATGCCGTCGGTGAAGGCCTCGTCGTGCTCGTCGGCGATCTCGCCCACGATCTCCTCGAGGGCGTCTTCGATGGTCACGACGCCCGACACCCCGCCAAACTCGTCGGTCACGATCGCCATGTGGGTGTTGCCCCGCTGAAACTCCAGCATCATCGTCTGCACGCTCATCGCTTCGGG
>CAJBSQ010000699.1 GCA_903958265.1 uncultured Planctomycetaceae bacterium | reverse complement strand
TAGCCGAAAGCCGGCTGCGGGACGGCATGAGTTGCCTCGCTGGGGCAGGATAGCCCCACGCTCGTCATCCTCACGCCGATCCCTTCGCCTGACCTGTGAGCGTACGTGCGGGTGTTTGTGTGTCGTCGGCTGGTGCTTCGTGACCGTGGCCCTTGCAGCCGCAGCCGGCTGGGGCGGTGGTGAGCTCCGCCGGCAGCGGCCCGGAGGGGGTGCGGTGGAAGTCCACGCAGAGCCGCTCCAGGCTGCCACCTGAGAACTGGGCCGGGTCGAGAATCAGCAGGTTGGCGGCGGTGTCGCTCGCCGCAGCAGCCAGACCGGCGGCGTCACGCGCGGTGACCGCCCGCAGGCTCGCCGATCGATTGGCCAGGATCACCGCCACCGCAGGACGGCTGGTCAGCAGCACGCCCCGGGCGGCATCCTTCGAGGCCTGCACGGCGATCGACGCGATCACGTCGGCCAGGCCAGACGCAGGAAGCTGCTGGGCCTGCGGGATTGCCCGGGCGATGGCGGCGGCGCGAGACGATGCGTCACCGCGGCAGGCCGCCTGGGCGATCACGAACGGGTGCACCGGCAAGGCGGCCGATCCACCGGCCGAGTGTCGCACGAAGGTCAGCCCCAGCTCCTTCGCACGGTCGCGGGCCGACGGCGTGATCACCGACTTTTCGTCGATGGCCACCTCGCGGGTACCCCCCGGAACGCGGTCGAGATGGGCGAGCGTGATCACGCGGTCGGCAATCGTGTGCACTCGGGAGTCGGCCGGAGCGGTTCCGGGAGCCGTAGGCTGGGCGGCGCGGATGCGGCGGAGCACCTCTGAGACGAGGGCCTGCACGGCGGCGGCATCGACGGAGGGCGTGCTCATGGGGTGTCCACCAGGCCGATCGTGCTCCAGCGGGCCGGCGTGGCGTCGCTCTTGAGAATCTCGCGTAGAAGTCGGCCGTCGCTCGTGATCACCACCGTGTCCCCGACTGCCGCCGCCACCGTGTCGACGGCGATCTGGGGGTCGCCGTCCGGCGACCGACGGTCGGCCATCAGCGGCTGCACGACGAGCAGCCGCGCTCCGACGAGCGACGGATGTTTGATCGTCGCGGTCGCCGTACCGATGATCCGGGCCAGTTGCATGGGGGTGACAGTCAGGGAGTGGGAGGTGTCTACGGTGTGGCAATCACGAGCGAACGGCCGACGGGCTGCCAAGGATCCGGAGGTCGTCGACCAGCGTGCAGCGGCGCTGGCGGGTGAACGTGAGCGGGGTGGTCACGCCCTCGCCGGTCGGCGTGGCGATCGAGAACGAGAGATAGCCCTCGCCGCCCAGACCCAGGCCGGCGACGCTCGGGCCGTTTTTCACGAACAGGGTCGTGTCGAGGAGCCGACCCATCCGCGTCATCGCCCGGACGTCGTGGGAGTGGATGATCGCCGTGTGCCGGAAGCCGTGCTCGCTCTCGTGTGCCAGGCGGATCGCCTCGTCTACGTCCCGGCAGCGGACGAAGGGCACGAACGGCATCATCTGCTCGGTCGGCACGAATGGGTTGTCGTTGTCGGTCTCGCCACAGACGAGCTCGAGCCCGTCGCGGCCCTGGCCGCCCGCCGCCTTGGCCAGCAGTGAGGCGTCTTGGCCGAGGAGATCCTTGCAGGGCACCCAGTGGCGGTGGGTTCCCTCCCCGCTCATCACGATCGCCCGCTTTGTCAGCGCGTCGACCTGCTGGCCGCTGAGCCGCAGCGCGCCGGCCCGCTCCATCGCCGCCATCATCCGGTCGAACACGGCCGCCACCACGAATACCTGCTTCTCGCCGATGCACAGCAGGTTGTTGTCGTAGGCCGCACCCGCGATGATCGACCGCGCTGCGTGATCGAGGTCGGCCGTGTCGTCCACCACCACCGGCGGGTTGCCCGGGCCGGCCACGATCGCCCGCTTGCTCGACTGGAGAGCCGCCTTCGCCACGGCCGGGCCGCCGGTCACGCAGATCAACTTCACGCCGCGGTGGTTGAAAAGCTGGCCTGCCGATTCCAGCGACGGCTCGGCCACGAGCGAAATGAGGTTGTCGACGCCGATGTCGCGATAGATCGCGGCGTTGAACCGCCGCACGCCTTCTGCGGCAACCCTGCGGCCGCTGGGGTGCGGATTGACGACCACCGTGTTGCCCCCCGCGATCATGTTGATCGCGTTGCAGGCGATCGTGGGAAGCGAGTGGGTCACGGGGGTGATCGCACCGATCACGCCGAACGGGGCGTGCTCGATCACGGTGAGGCCGTGATCGCCGCTAAACACCTCGCTGTGCATGAACTCGACCCCCGGCACCTTCTCGCCGAGCACCTTCAGCTTCCCGATCTTGTGCTCGAGCCGGCCGATCTTCGTCTCGGCAAACTCCAGGCCCCCGAGTTCCTCGGCGTCGTCGATGGCGATCCTGCGAATGTGGGCGATCGCCTTCTTGCGGCCCTCCACGCCGAGCCGCTCGAGCTGCTCGAAGGCGTCGGTGGCGGCCCGGACAGCCTCGTCGACGCTCCCGAACACGCCGTTGGCCCCGGCAGAAGAGCCGCTGGAATGAGCGGCGGTCGGGGCGGGGGCGGACGGCCGGACAACGCCGCCTGCGGCGATCTCGGCGATCACCTGCCGAACGATGGCGGCGATGTCGGGGGTGGTTGCGGTGGACATGGGGGCCTCACTTTCGGCTGAAGACTTCGGTTCCCTCGACGCGGACGGTGTCGATCAGGCCGATCACCACGGCGTCGATGGGGAGGGACTTGGTTTCGGGAGTCAGGCGGGCGCTGGAGCCCTGGGTGACGAGTACGAACTGCCCTTCGCCCGCGCCGAGCGTGTCGACGGCGATGAAGGTCCGGCCCGTGGAGACCAGCTTCGACCGGGTCTTCTCGTCGAGCCGGTAGGGCTCGACGACGAGTAGCCGGTGGCCGGTCATCGACGGAGTTTTCTGGGTGGCCACCACCGATCCGGTCACCAGGGCGACGAACATCAGGCACCTTTTCCGTTCGGGGTTCTGCAGCCAGCCGCCAGCAGGTCACGCGTCTGCCGGGCGACGATCAGTTCTTCGTTGGTGGGGATCACCCACACGGCCACCTTTGACGAGGCGGCATGGATCGCCCGCTCGCCGGAGGTCAGGGCCTCGTTCCGCTCCGGATCGATGGCGATCCCGAGGTCGGCCAGGTCGGCGAGCACGGCAGCCCGGGTGAGCGGCGAGTTCTCGCCAATGCCCCCCGCGAAGCCGATCGCGTCGAGGCCGCCGAGTTCAACGATCCCCGCACCGAGCCAGTGCCGGATCGAGGCCACGTAGACGTCGATCGCCGTCCGCGCCCGGTCGCTGCCGGCGGCGGCCGCCGCTTCAAGGTCACGCATGTCGCCGGACGTGCCCGACATGCCGGCCAGGCCGGCCTGGCCCGAGAGTTCGCCGAGCAGGTCTTCCAAGCTCCGCCCTGTCAGCTTTGCCACGTGCAGCAGGGCAAAGGGATCGAGATCCCCGGCCCGGTTGTTTTGGGGAAGGCCCGACTGCGGGCTCATGCCCATCGAGGTGCCCACACTCCTGCCCCCCTTGATCCAGCAGACGCTGCTCGAACCCCCAAGGTGGCAGGAGATCGCGCGGCGGCCGGGCACGAGTTCGCCGAGCCGCTCCGCCACGAACCGGTGGCTCGCCCCGTGAAACCCAAAGCGTCGCACGCGGTACCGCTCCACCCAGTCGGTCGGCACCGCGTAGAGGGCATTCTTCTCGGGGACCGTGGCGTGGAACCCCGTCTCGAACGCCGCCACCAGCGGCACGCCCGGCATCCGCTCCCCGAGCAGCCGCATCGCCCGCACGTAGGGCGGGTTGTGGGCCGGGGCGACGGCGGCCATTTCCTCCATGGCGGCGAGAACATCGGGATCGACCCGCACGACACCGCTCACGCGGCCGCCGTGCACCGCCTTGAAGCCCACCGCCGCCACCTCGTCCACGCTCGCGAGCGGGCCGCCCTCGGCCGTGAGCTGTGCGAGCGTCGCCTGAACCGCCACCGCGTGGTCGGCCACGGGCATGACGCTCTCCAGAGTCCGGCCGGCGGCCGTCGAATAGACGCGGCTTTCGGCTGCGCCGATCCGCTCGACGCCGCCCCGCGCCAGCTCACGCTCCGCGCCGGCATCGGCCGCCCGTTCGGGGAGGTCGAAGAGCCGGTATTTGAAGCTCGTGGATCCGAGATTGGCGATGAGAATCTTCACGTGGTGTTCCTCGTGTGCTCGT
>CAJBSQ010000698.1 GCA_903958265.1 uncultured Planctomycetaceae bacterium | reverse complement strand
GTCTCGTACACCGGCTTCGTCACCGTGTAGCACTGCTCGCGGGTCTCGTACACCGGCTTGCAGACGGTGTAGGGGATCTCCTTGGTCATCGTCTCGTAGACCGGCTTGCAGACCGTGTAGCTCTGCTCGCGGGTCTCGTACACGGGCTTGCAGACCGTGTAGGGGATCTCCTTGGTCATCGTCTCGTAGACCGGCTTGCAGACCGTGGTCCGGATTTCCCGGGTCTTGGTCTCGTAGCAGGGCTTCATCACCGTATAGCACTGCTCGCGGGTCTCGTAGACCGGCTTGCAGACGGTGTAGGGGATCTCCTTGGTGACCGTCTCGTAGACCGGCTTGCAGACCGTCGTCCGGATTTCCCGGGTCTTGGTCTCGTAGCAGGGCTTCATCACCGTGTAGGGGATCTCCTTCACGACCGTCTCCCACACCGGCTTGCAGACGGTGTAGTTGATGGTGCGCGAACGGGTCTCCCATACCGGCTTGCAGACGGTGTACTCGACGTCCTTGAACGACTTCTCCGTCTCGTAGCGGACGCAGTCGATCTCCCGCTGCTCGACGACCTTCTCGCAGACCGTCTTGTAGCAGGTGTACTGCTTCTGCTCGTACACGACGTCCTTGACCAGCCGTGTGCCACAGCACGACGGTGCAGCCTCACAGCTTGGTTCCGGGGACGAATCACAACTCGAACACGACGCACGCGCGCTGGCGAAGCTGACCGTTGTCATCTTCGCCCCGCCGTGCTGGTAGCTGGCAAGACCGCAGTACGCGGCGTCGGCCCGATGGACCGACGTCACGATGCTGGCGATCGCCAACAGACAAGCGAACCACGTCCTACTCATGTCTGCCACCTCTGACGAGGAGGCCTCCTGCACTGGGGGAAAATCTGGGAAACGCCACGCTGGGGTGGGGGATGGGCGGCCCATCTCCACACAACCTCAAAGATCGGCCATAAACTCCCCGCAGGTTGACCACTCCTCGCAATCATCCGGGTTTTTCCAGAGTCACTGGCACGTTACAACCGTCACGGTCAAGGGTGGCAGCCCTGCTTCCTTGGCACTTTCCCGCGTGATCGTTACAGTCCCACCGCGGCCCGCGGCAGTTCCACCGGCAGTCTTTTCCATGACGGATCAGCGACCCCAGCCGCCCCAGACCGCAGACCTTCCCTCCGACGCCTCCGTGCCGAAGGTCGTGGTCAGCCGGCTGAGCCTCTATCTCCGCGAGCTCCAACGGCTCGTCGCGGCCGGCCAGCAGACCATCTCGTCGAGCCAGCTCGGTACCATGCTTGGCTTCAGCGACGCGCAGGTCCGCAAAGACTTGGGCTTCTTCGGGCAGTTTGGCTACCCCGGCGTCGGCTACCGCTGCGATGAACTGATCCGCGCGATGCGCGACATCCTCGGCACGAATCATTCATGGAGCGTGGCGATGGTCGGCGCGGGCAATCTCGGCCAGGCGCTCTTGGGCTACCGTGGCTTCGGGCGGCAGAACTTCGCCATCGCGGCCGCCTTCGACGCCGACCCCGCGAAGGTCGGCCAGACCATTCAGGGCGTGCGCATCCAGCCACTCGCCGAACTGGCGGAGACGGTTCGGCAGAAGGGCATCCGCCTCGGGATGCTCGTCGTGCCCGCGGAGCGTGCCCAGGAGGCCGCCGACCGCCTCGTGGCAGCGGGGATCGAGGGGATCGTCAACTTCGCCCCGGTCACGCTCGTCCTGCCGCCGCACGTGCAGAACGTCGGCGTCGATCTGGCGATCGAACTGGAGCAGCTCTCGTTCGCGGTGACCAGCAAACTCGCCAAGGCCGCAGGCGAACCGGGCGTACCGGCCGAGCCATGAAGCCCGCTGCCCGAAGCCGGTATAGTAGAGGCCTCTGCCCGATGGTGTAACGGTAGCACAAGGGATTTTGGTTCCCTTTGTCTAGGTTCGAATCCTAGTCGGGCAACTTCGCCCCCGCCGGGGGTGCTTGCGAACTCCACGGCGGCGCGGCACACTTTCGTCCGGAGTGAGTGGCTCGGCTGCCGCCGTCCCAATCTCTCCCAATCTCTCAAGGAACCGCTGGTGAACCGCTGACCGTCGTCCGCCTTCTCGGACGATGGACTTTTCGATGCCAACCCGCCACCTGACGGCGGATCCCTTCCTGGCATCTGGTTTCCAGCCCTCTGCGTTCCCAGCCTCCGATCGCCCTGCCGGGCGGTCGTCTTGCCGTCCTTGGAGATTCCGATGTCCCGATTCACCGTCGTCTGTGCCGCGCTCGTCTCGCTCGCCGCCACCGTCTCGCTGGCCGATACGGTCTACGTCACCAGTTTCACAACTGGTGAGATCATCTCCTATGATTCCACCGATCCCGCCGGTACCCGAACCGTGCTCTCCGGATCGGGCTCGCTGATCAAGCCGGGGGCCCTGACGGTCGGCCCTGACGGCAATCTGTATATCGGCGAAGACGGCGACGGCGCGACGTTCGCCCCGCGGATCTCGAAGTTCGAGCCGGCGACGCTCACCCTCTCGACCGTGGTTGCCTTCGGCAGCTTCGAGGTATTTCCCGGCAGCCTCGCCTTCCAGGGCAACGACCTGCTCGTGGGCCGCAATCCGTTCTTCGGCAACACCGGCCCGATCGTGAAGGTCTCGAATGCCACCAGCGGCACGGTGGCAGTGAGTGACTACACCACGGGGGGCAGCCTCGCCAGCAGTCCGGGCCTGGCCCTCGGGGCCGACGGGAGGCTCTACGTGAGTGACCAGACGTACAACTTCGGCACGAGCATCGCCAGCGGCCCGGTCAAGCGGTTCGACCCGGCGGGTGTCTTCGTGGGCGAGGTGATCGCCAGTGGCTCCAGCGGTCTTGCCGGCCCGACCGGCCTCGTGATCTCCGGCTCAACGCTCTACACGGCGAGCATCATGACCGGCACGGTGCTCCGCACCGATCTCGGCACCGACGTCACCACCTCGTTCGCCAGTGCTGGCGGCGCATTCGAGGTCGGAACCCTGGCCCTGCTCGCCGATGGCGGACTGCTCGCGGGGAGCCCATCGGGCTCAGGATCGATCTATCGCTTCGGCACCGACGGCACGCTGCTCGACACGTATGCCTCGGGGCTCGGCCAGATCGGCGGCATCGCCACGGTCACGGCGGTCCCTGAACCCGGCGGGGTCACGCTCGCCGTCGGAGGCCTCGCGGCGGTCGGCTGGCTCGCCCGCCGCGGCCGCCGCGATCGCATCGCATGATCCGCAGACCGTCCGGCTTCTCACTCATCGAACTGCTCACGGTCGTGGCGATTCTCGCGACGCTCGTCGGGCTCCTGCTGCCCGCGGTGCAGGCCGCGCGGGAATCGGCCCGCCGGTCGAGTTGCAGCAACAACCTGCGGCAGATCGGCCTCGCGGCGGCCAACCACGAATCGGCCCGCGGCCGATTTCCCGTCGGTGCCGAGTCGCGGCAGTGGGACGAGCGGCCTGATTTCCCCCACCAGTTCTTTCGCTGGTCGGTGCTCGCCCACCTCGCCCCCTACTACGAACAGGAGCAGCTGCTCCGCAGCCTCGACCTCTCGGTGCCGCTCTACGTCGGCCTCTCGCCGGGCGACATCGCCCCGCAGAACAAACCGCTCGTCAAGCTCACGATTCCTCTGTTTCTCTGCCCGAGCGACATCGCCACGGCCGTGGCCGACCTCTTCGGACCGACCAACTACGCCGGCTGCACCGGCAGCGGCGTCGACGGCGGATCACCGTTTGAGACCAACGGCATGTACGGCATCAACTCGCGCACGAGGCCCCGCGACATTCGCGATGGCCTGTCGAAGACGGCCGCCTTTTCCGAGAGCATCCTCGGGGCTGGTCCCAAGGCCACCACGTCACCGGACGGCATCGAACCTGCGACTGGCTACGGATTCACGTTTGCAACGCCGCTCACGGCCGCTGGCTGCGGCCGCCCCTTCTACTACAACTTCACCGACCTCCGCGGCTTCTCCTGGGCCAACGGCGAATACCGCACCACGCTCTACAACCACGCCCGCCAGCCCAATGGCGCCGCGCTCGACTGCCTCTCCGCCCTGATGACCACGCCCGACAAGTCGCGGATGTACGCGGGCTACGGCTGGCGAACCGCCCGCAGCCGGCACACGGGAGGCGCGGTCGTCGGCATGGCCGACGGTGCCGTGCGATTCATGGCCGACAGCGTCGATCCCGCCGCGTGGGAGGCCACGGCGACGATCGCCAGCGGCGAGGCGGCTCCGCTCCCGTAGCCGGTGCAGTGCCTCATGACCGCCGCATGCGTGAGCTTTTCTGCCTCCTGACGAAGGCCCCCACGGCTCACCGCGTCGGGCTGCTGCCAGACGGGCCTGCGTAGTCCTTCCGCAGCCAGGCCAGCACCCGGAGCATGTCCGCAGGTAGCGGGCTCGAGAAGCGGAGCGCCTCCCCGCTCACCGGATGCACGAAGCCGAGTTCCGCCGCGTGCAGCATCACCCGTGGAGCCCGGGATTCGTCCTGCTTGCCGTCGCGGCGATTCGAGGCATAGACCCGCTCGCCGCACACCACGTGGCCGCTCTCGGCCATGTGGATCCGGATCTGGTGGGTGCGGCCCGTCTCGAGGCGGCACTCCACGAGCGTGTAGTCGTCGCCAAACTGCTCCAGCGGGGCCACGTGCGTCACCGCCTCCTTGCCTTCCTCGCCCTCGGCCGAGCCCCGGCGACCGTCACCCCGGTCGCGAATGAGTTGCGACCGGATCGTGCGGGCCGTCACCCGGCCCACGACGATCGCGAGGTAGCGGCGGTGCGTGGTGTGCAGCCGGAACTGCTCGGCGAGGATGCGGTTCGCCGGCACGTTCCTGGTGAAGACGACCAGGCCGCTCGTCTCGCGATCGATGCGGTGCACGGCCCGCACCGGCTGGATCCGCCGCCGCTTCGGCTCACCGCGGCCCGCGACGCCGCCGAACCTCTTGAAGAGATGGCGGCCGATCGCATCGGGTACCAACTCCTCGAGGGTGGGCTGCACCTGCCGCCGCCGCGCCGGCCACGAGGCCTCCTCGTGGTGCCGCGTCGTGTTCACGCCTGTCGGCTTCTCGACCACCACCACGTCGTCATCGACGTGCACGACGGCCACGTCGTCCGCCTTGGGGAGCGGCGCGGCCGCCACCTCGAGCACCTTGACGACCTCGCCCGCCTTCAGCCGTCGGGCCGCGTCGGTGCAGACGTTGCCATGCACGAGCACGTGTCGTGACCGCACCAGTTTCTGGATCCGTGACCAGGCCGTGCCCTCCATCCGCGATCGCAGGAATGCGGCCAGCGTCTGCCCCACATCGGACTCGGTGAGGTGGTGCACGGTGCCAGATTGTCGTTTTGTCATCCCCGGATGATGCACGGCCGGCCCGCCGGAATCCACGCTTGACCGGTTTTTTCGCGGTTTTAGACTCTCACCTGAGGCTGCGCATTCCGCACCTCCGTCGTTTCCGCGTCCTGAGGACCCTTCGAACGTGCCCGGCACCTGCGTCATCGGCCTGCAATGGGGAGACGAAGCCAAGGGCAAACTCGTCGACATCCTGACGGAAGAGCACGAGATCGTCGTCCGCTACGCGGGCGGGGCAAACGCCGGGCACACCGTCGTCTCCGACGGCCAGACCTGGAAACTCTCGATCATTCCCAGCGGCATTCTTCGCGACGGGGTGGCCTGCGTGGTCACCGGTGGCGTGGTTCTCGATCCCGCCAAGGTGATCGACGAAATGGACGGCCTCGAGTCGCGGGGCGTCCGCATGCACGGCAAACTCCAGCTCAGCGACCGGGCCCACGTCGTCTTCCCGTGGCACGTCGTCGAGGATCGGCTCCTCGACGGCAGTCTTTCCGGCGGGGGCGCGATCGGCACCACCGGCCGCGGCATCGGGCCCTGCTATCGCGACAAGGTCGGCCGTTCGCTGGCGATCCGGCTCGGCGACCTCTACCGCCCCGACTTCCGCGCGAAGGTGGAGCACGTCGTCGACTTCAAAAACCGGCTGTTCGCCAACTGGCCCGGGGCCGCCCCAACGCCGCTCGACGCCGCGGCGATCCACGCCCAGTACGCCGCCTATGCAAAGCGGCTCGAGCCGCACATCGCCGACACCACCGCCTTCCTGCTCGACGCCGTCGAGGCAGGCCGCCGGCTGCTGTTCGAAGGGGCGCAGGGCGCGCTGCTCGACATCGACCACGGCACCTTCCCCTACGTCACGAGCAGCAACTCGTCGGGCGTCGGGGTGTCGAGCGGGGCCGGGGTGCCGGGCCGCTGGATCGACCGCGTCATCGGTGTCGTGAAGGCGTACTCGACTCGCGTCGGCGGCGGCCCGCTGCCCACCGAGCAAGACAACGCCACCGGCATGCACCTCCGAGAACGCGGCCGCGAATACGGCACCGTGACCAAGCGGCCCCGCCGCTGCGGCTGGTTCGATGCGGTCGCCACCCGCTACACGGCGCGGCTGTCGGGGGTGGATGAACTCGCCGTGATGCTGCTCGACGTGCTCGGCGGATTCGACGAACTGAAGATCTGCGTGGCCTACGACATCGACGGCCGCCGGACCACGCAGTTTCCCAGCCAGATCGCCGACCTCGAGAAGGCCGTGCCGGTCTACGAGACGCTGCCGGGTTGGCGCGAGGAACTCGACGGCGTCCGGGCCGAGACGGGGCTGCCGGCGAACGCCCGGCGCTACGTCGACCGGATCGCCGAACTGCTCGGCCGGCCCGTCTCGATCGTGTCGGTCGGCCCAGACCGCCAACAAACCATCATCCGCGATCGCACCGCCGCGGCCCGCCCATGGCATTCATCCCAGCCGGCCAACGCGTGACGCCGCAAGCGACGGCCGGCTCCGAAGCCGATGATGCTCGGCTGCCCCGGCACATCGCCGTGATCATGGACGGCAACGGCCGCTGGGCGCAGCAGCGGGGACTGCCCCGAATCGAGGGGCACCGCCGCGGCGTGGCGAGCGTCCGCCGGATCACGGAGCACTGCGTCCGCCGGGGCATCGAGCAGCTCACGCTCTACTGCCTGTCGAGCGAGAACTGGCGGCGGCCCGAGGCCGAACTCCGGTTTCTGATGCACCTCCTCGAACAGTACATGGTCGAGGAGCGCGGCCTGCTGATGCGGCAGGGGATCCGGCTCTCCATGATCGGCCGCCGCGAGGGACTGCCCCCCGAGACGCTCGAGGCGCTCGACCGCACCGTGGCGCTGTGCTCCGCAAACTCAGGGATGCGGCTCTGCCTCGCGATCAACTACGGCTCCCGCGCCGAGATCGCCGACGCCGCGCGAGCCCTCGCCCGCGATGCAGCGGCCGGCCGCCTCGACCCCAACGAGATCGACGAGGCCGCCCTCGCCTCGCGGCTCGACACGGCGGGCATGCCCGATCCCGATCTGCTGGTCCGCACCGCCGGCGAGATGCGGATCAGCAACTTCCTGCTCTGGCAGATCAGCTACGCCGAACTCTGGATCACGCCGACCGCCTGGCCCGAGTTCGAGGAGCGTCATCTCGACGAGGCGATCGCCGCGTTTGCCGGTCGTGATCGCCGCTTCGGAGGGCTGTCGCCGTCGTGAGCCACGCCGCAGCATCGTCGTCGAAGCGTCGCGGGCTCGCCTCCCGACTGGTCGTGGCCGCGATTGCGCTCACCGGCTTCACGGCCCTGGCCTGGGCGGATGTCGTCGGCGTCGGGGGCATGCCGCCGATGTCGTGGCTGCTTCCGGTAGTGGTCGCAGCGGCCGGCGGTTGCGGGCTGGAGGCCGTGCGGCTCGCCGCCACCCGCGGGCTGAGGCTCGACGGCCGCGTGGTGTCTTTCGGGGCGACCGCGATCGCCGCAGCACCAGCCCTCGCAGCATGGATTCCCGCGGCCGATGCCGCTCCGCTCGCCACGCTCGGCTGGGCTGCAGCTGCCTGCGGGCTGGTGATCGTGGTCGTGTTCGCGATCGAGGTGGCCCGCTATGCCCCTGGTGACGGCGGCCTGGAGCGAGCCGCCGGACACATTGCCGCGGTCGTCGCGATCGGCCTGCCGCTCTCGTTCATGGTGGGGCTGCGGCTGCTCGCCGCCGGTTCCACGCGAACGCTCGCGCCGCTCTGCGGCCTCGTGCCGATCGTGAGCCTGATCGCCGTCGTCAAGGCAGGCGACGTGGCGGCGTACATCGTGGGCACGCTCGTCGGTCGCCATCGCATGGCGCCCCAGTTGAGTCCGGGTAAGACCTGGGAGGGCGCTGCCGGGTCGCTGGCCGCGTCGGTGGCCGTGGCCTGGCTGGTGATCGGCCGCGGCGGGTTTCCTTGGGCACCACTCGGCGGCTGGGCCGTCTATGGGCTTCTCGTCGGCCTCGCCGGCATGCTGGGCGACCTCTCGGAGTCGTTGGTCAAGCGGGAGTGCGGCGCGAAGGACTCGGGCCGAAGCCTCGGCGGCATGGGGGGCTTTCTCGACTTCGTCGATTCGCTGCTCCTGGCCGCCCCGGTCGCGTGGATGCTCTGGGCCGCGGGCTGAGGGGATCCCAGCGCAGACAGGCTCCGCCGGGCGGAATTCGGGCGATTTTCCCGCGGTCGGGCTGCCGGACGGAGCGGCGGCGGAGCGTGGGGTATAGTGTGAGTATTGGTTCTCCTCCTCCGAGACCGTCGGTGACCCACAGTCGCCGCGGGTTTCGATGCCCCGCTCCACGATCGCGGTTGTCGACTCAAAGCGACTCGGCACCATCTTTGGGCCCCGCGACGCGCACCTCCGCCGCATTCGTGACGCGTTGGGCGTGGGTGTCACTGCCCGCGATGACGCCATCCACATCGATGGCGATGAGCCGGCCGTTCGACTGGCGACCGAGATCTTCGAGGAACTCGACCGCATGGCCCGCGACCATGGTGGCGTGGAGAGCGATCAGGTGACGCGACTCCTCGCCGTGGCCACGGGGGCGGAGCCACCGCTGCGGCACGAGCCGATCGAGGTGCAGAAGCCCGGCCGCCCGCTCGTGCCGCGGTCCGCCGGTCAGGCCGAGTATGTCCAGGCGATCCGTGACAACGACATCGTGCTCTGCACGGGCCCGGCGGGATGCGGAAAGACGTTCCTCGCCGTCGCGATGGCGGTGGCCGCCCTCCGGATGGAACAGGTGCGAAAGATCGTGCTCGTTCGCCCCGCCGTCGAGGCGGGTGAGAGCCTCGGATACCTGCCGGGCGACCTCCAGGCGAAGATCAATCCCTACCTCCGCCCGCTGATGGACGCCCTCCGGGAAATGATGGATTACGAGCATCTCAAGCGGCTCACCGAGCAGGACATCGTGGAGATGATTCCGCTGGCCTACATGCGGGGCCGCACGCTCAACAACGCCTTCATCATTCTCGACGAGGCGCAAAACACCACCGTGTCGCAGATGAAGATGTTTCTGACGCGATTGGGCATGGGGTCGAAGATGGTGATCTCGGGCGACACCACGCAGATCGACCTGCCTGCCGAACGCACCAGCGGGCTGGTCGATGCCGTCAGTCGCCTCCGCGGGATTCCCGGATGCGGCGAGGTGCGGCTCGGCGGTGCCGACATCGTGCGGCACCGGCTCGTGCAACGAATCGTCGAAGCCTACGACCGCTGATCCTCATGGCCGCCACCTCACCCCAGAAACGACGCCGCACCCGCCGCGGGGCTTCCGTCGATGCACCCCACGGCTTCTGGGGGGAACTCGTCGCGCGGGTCTCGCGGCCCGAGGTGCTCGCCCGGCTCGGCATCTGCGCGGCCGCGTCCTTGCTGCTGGTGGTGATGCTCCGCGGGTGGGAGGAGCCGTTTTCGTTTCGGCTCGGCTGGGTGCCGCCCCGCGGTCTCGTGTCTCGGGTGGCGTTTGAAAAGCCAGACCCCGACGCCACCCGCACGGCCCAGGAGCGGGCGGCAGCCAAGGTTCGGGTGGTCTACGCGCAGGACAAGGCGCCGGTCGTCCGCCTCCGCGACGGGCTCAAAAACCGGGCCGCAGAACTCGCCGCCGCGGAGACCCTCAGCCGCGGCGTCAGTGAGGCGTGGCTGGAGTTTGCCCCCGAGGCAGCCGAGGTGCTCCAGACCCTGCCGGAGGAGCCGGCGGACCCGCCCGTTGCCCCGGAGCCGCCCGCCTCTGGAGGGCCGCCCGCCGCTTCAGAGCCGTCCGCCTCTCCGGAGCCGCCCGCTTCAGAGCCACCCGCCGACGGTGAGGCCGCCCCCCGGGCGGCCAGGAACGAAGGGGCCGAAGCCGGCGGGCAGCAGCCTGTCGCACAACAGTCCGCTCCTCCGCAGCCGAGCAAGGAATTCCTGGAGGCCGAACGGGCCTTTCAGACGTTTCGTGGCCTCGTCGACAGCAAAGACAAACTGCTGCTCTTCGACAAGGCGATCGACCTGGCCTTCCAAGACCTGCTCAACGTGGGCGTGCTCGAAAAGATCCAGCATGCCTACGACGAGGGCAGTCAGAACGAGATCGACGTTCATCCGATCGGCAACGCTGCCGAGACGACCCGCGTGCAGGTGTCGGACGTCGTCCTCGTCGAGGCCAAGGCACGGCTGAAGACGCGGCTCAAGGATGAACTTGGCGAGGGGGCCCTCGCCGACCGGATCTATGCCTGGGTCGAGCCGCGGCTCTCGGGCACGCTCGAGATCGACCGCGACGGCACCGACCGTGCCAAGCGCGAGGCGATCGCCAAGACCCCGCCGCAGTTCGTCCGCTACGCAGCCGGCGACGTGATCGCGGAGGCCAACGCGCCCGTGTCGGGCGAGGGGATCGTGCTGCTGCGCCGCGAGCACGACGAATACCTGCGGCAGCGGGACACGCGGCAGCGGCTGGCCCGCACCTTCTCCATGCTCGGCCTGTTCGCAGCGATGTTCGCGCTTTCAGGATTCTACATCCACCTCCACCACCGCCAACTGCTCGACAACATCGGTGACGTGCTCACGCTCGTCGGCCTGTCGGTTGTCACCATCGTGCTCTGCATGCTTTCCGCACACGACGCCTGGCAGGCGGAAATCGTGCCGCTGCTCATCTTCGCGATGACCGTGGCAATCTCCTACGACGAGGACCTAGCCCTGCTGTTCGCGGCCCAGGTGGCGCTCGTGGTGTCGCAGGGGATGGACTGGGGGCTCGCCTCCTTCGTCACGCTGACGTCGGCCGCCGCCGCGATGATTTTCTGGATGGGCCGGATTCGGAACCGCAGCAAACTCATCTACGTCGGCCTCTGGGCGGGCGCCGTGGCCACGCTCACGCAACTCGGCACCGGCCTGCTCCAGGAACGCTCGCTCGATCTGCAGATGCTCTACGAGGCGGGCCGCACGGGCATCTGGACGTTGCTGGCCGGCTTCCTGATGACCGGGCTGCTTCCGTTCATCGAGCGGACGTTCGGCGTGCTCACCGACCTGAGCCTGCTGGAGGTGGGTGACGTCGCCCATCCCCTCCTCCAAGAACTCGTCCGCCGCGCCCCGGGTACCTACAACCACTCGATCAACGTCGCCAGCCTCGCCGAGGCGGCGGCGGAGGCGATCGGAGCCCGCGGCCTGCTCGTCCGTGTCGGCGCCTACTTCCACGACGTGGGCAAGATGCTCAAGCCGGCCTACTTTGTGGAGAATCAGGGCAAGGAGAACCGCCACGAGTCGCTCGTTCCTGCCATGAGCACGCTCATCATCGTGGCCCACGTGAAGGAAGGCGTGGAGCTCGCCCGCCAGTACAACCTGCCGCAGCCGATCATCGACCTGATCGCCGAGCACCACGGCACCACGCTGGTCGAGTACTTCTTTCGCCGCGCCGAGGAACGATCCCACTCCGATCCGAACGGCGAGGAGGTGGACGAGCAGACCTACCGCTACCCGGGGCCGAAGCCGAGCACCCGCGAGTCGGCCGTGATGATGCTCTCCGACGCCGTGGAGAGCGCCAGCCGCACGCTCACCGAACCCACCCCATCCCGGATCGCCAACCTCGTGCACGAACTGGCGCTGAAACGGCTGCTCGACGGGCAGTTCGACGAGTGCGGCCTGACGCTGGAGGAACTTGGCATCATCGAACAGAGCTTGGTCAAGAGCCTGACGGCCGTGTATCACGGGCGGGTCAAATATCCCGACCAACGAACAGCCTGAGCCACCAGTGCGGAAAACCATGCGCCGTTCGACCGACACTGTTCGCGCTCCGCGACGGCCGCCCGCCGATGCCCGCCGACCCGCCGTGGGCGTGACTATCGCCGACCGGCAGCGGCGGGTGAAACTCGACCGCCGCTGGCTCGAGGGGGTCATCCGCCGGGCCGTGGCCGCGATCGGGTCGCCGGCCGCCGAGATCGGCGTGGTCCTCGTCGACGACGCCGGCATCGCCGACCTGCACGAGCAGTGGCTCGGCCTCCCGGGGCCGACCGACGTGATCACCTTCGACCTCTCCACGCCTGTCGACTCCGGGCTGCATGGCGACATCGCGATCAGCGTCGAGACCGCCCGTCGCCTCGCCCGCGAACTCGGCTGGCAGACGCGACACGAAGCGGCCTACTACGCGATCCACGGGCTGCTCCACCTGGCCGGCGAGGACGACCACGATCCGGCACGCCGGCGGCGGATGCGGGCCCGGGAGCGGGCCGTGATGACGGCGATCGAACTGCCCCGTCCGCCACGGCGACCGGTGCGAGGCGGGTCATGACCGCGGCCGCTGTTCTTGGCTTGGAATCGGGCCTGGCGCTGCTCGCCGTGGCCTGCCTTGCGGCGGTGCAGGCGCGGGCGGTACGGGGTGCCCAGCGGACGACGATTCAGGAACTCTGCAGCCGCCGCGGCTGCCCAGAGCGATACGACGAAATCATCGCCGGCAGCGAAACCATTGCCTTCATCGCGGCGTCGGTGGTCGTGAGCGCGGCGGTGGGGGCGACGCTGCTGGCATTTCCACGGCTGGTGACGGTGGCAGTCGACCGCTCGCTCGCCCTCGAACTCTCCGCCATGCTCTCCTGGATCGCCACGGTCTGGCTGGCGCTGGTCGTAGTGCCGCTGTTGCTGGTGCGGTTCGCCGGCCCCTGGATCGTGGTGGCGACCTGGGCGGTCTGGCGGCCGATCGTCGGACTGATCGCGCCGGCCGTCGGCCAGCTCGGCAGGCTTGCGGCCGCCGTCGGCCGCGGCGACGCCGCCGAGGAGGGGCCGTGCGATGAACTCCGGCTCGTGGTCGACGAGGCTCATCGCGAGGGCCGCCTCGAGGGCTCGACCCGTGACATGATCAGGGGCATCATCGGCCTCGACGAGGTTCGCGTCGCCACGATCATGACGCCGCGAACCAAGATGACGTCGATCCCGCTCGGCTCGTCGTGGGAACAGGCCGTGCGGCTGGCCGCCGAGAGCGGCCACACCAGGCTGCCCGTCTGGGATCGTTCCCCCGACGACGTGGTCGGCATCCTCCATACGCGCGACGTCCTCACCCGGCTCGCCGAGTCGTTCGCCCGTCAGGCGGAAGGCCGGCCGGAACCGGAGCTCCGCACGCTCCTGCGGCCGCCGTGGTTCGTCCCCGAAGCGATGAGCGTGCAGACGATGATGCTGGAGTTTCAGCGGGGCAACACCCACATGGCGATCGTGACCGACGAGTTTGGCGGGGTGTCGGGCGTCGTGACCATCGAAGACGCCCT
>CAJBSQ010000697.1 GCA_903958265.1 uncultured Planctomycetaceae bacterium | reverse complement strand
TCAAGGTGCAGCGAGACTTCGGCAACCGCACCGACCGCAAGACCGCACGGCTCAAGTACACGATCCACACCATGGGCCTCGACGCCTTCCGTGCGAAGGTCGAGGAATACTTCGGCAAGCCACTGGCCCCATGCCATCCGGCCGACGTTCACGGCTTCGACGACCACATCGGCTGGTTCGAGCAGGGAGATGGAAAGTATTTCTATGGTCTCAACATCGAAAACGGCCGCGTGCACGACACCGGCGACTTCCGGCTGAAGACGGCGCTGCGGAGAATCCTCCATGACCTCAAGCCGGGCGTGCGGACCACCGCCCACCAGAGCCTCCTGTTCACCGACCTGGGCATCACCGACCGCGAGCGGATCGCGAAGATCCTCCACGACCACGGCGTGAAGACCTCGGAGGAGATCTCAACCTTGCGCCGCTGGAGCATGGCCTGCGTCGCCCTGCCCACCTGCGGCCTCGCCGTGGCGGAGAGCGAGCGGGTGCTGCCTGGCCTGATCGATTCGCTCGAGCCGGAGGTCGCACGTCTCGGCCTGTCGCACGACGCCTTCACGCTGCGGATGACCGGCTGCCCCAACGCCTGCGCCCGCCCCTACAACTCCGACATCGGCATCGTCGGCCGCACCCTCGGGAAGTACACGATCTTCCTCGGCGGCCGCCTGCTCGGCGACCGGCTCAACGAGCAGTACAAGGACGTCGTCCCCTTCGACGATCTCTCCAAGGAGATCACGGCCGTACTCGCCTGCTACAAGGCTGAGCGGAAAGCGGGTGAGACGCTCGGCGACTTCTGCCACCGGAAGGGCATGGATGGCGTCCGCACCTGGGCCAACCAGTGGCTGGCCGGCAGCCGTGGCCATGGCCATGGCTGACCTCCGGCCAGAGCGACGCGAGCGGCGGGAGACCTGACCCGCATGGTCCCCCGGGCCCCGCCGACTCACGCCGGCAGGTCGTCCCACATCGGGCACCAGAGCGGCGTCCGCGGAAAGAGCTGGGCGGCGAGTTTCTGCGCCATCTGCGTCGAGGGCTCCATTCGGCCCGCAGCCACCGCCTCGGCGGGATCGCACTGTCCCAACAGCAGCCGGGCCAGTTCGTCGTCGGAGAGCCGCAGGTAGCTGCGGCCCACGCGGCCTGGATGCACCGTCGCCTCACGCGGCTCCTTGCCGTCGGCCACGATGATCGACCCTCGAAACGACGGAGCGTCGAGGCCCAGTTCCACTGTCTCCTTGACCTCCGATGCGGCCACGCGGGCCGCCACCTGAGGGGCCACCGCCGTGAGCAGGTCGAGGGGCTTGAAAACCTTCGCGACCACCATCCGATCACCCGACTGCACGAGGCTGCCGTCGCCGGCCACGGCCTCGTGAAGCGGATCGGCGGCGCTGGATTCGTAGACGATCTCCTGCCGGTCATTCTCGATCGCTTCGGCACAGACGCGGGCCAGGATGTCTCGCTCGAGGCCGGCGAACTCGGGGTCGGCCATGATCTCGAGCACGCGGTTGCCCGACTGGATGGCGTAGCCCACGATCCGAGCGCTCGATTCGTGGAGCTCGTAGCGGTCCTGGCCGACGAGGGCCACGAGGATCGAGTCGAACGCGCCGCGGCTGACGAGCCAGCGGCAGTAGTTCTCGCTGCGATCGAGCGGACCGACGAACCGCGAAGCATTCTGCTGGTAGATCCGCATGATCGCCGGCAGCTCGACGTGTCGCCACTGCCGCATGGTCACCGTCTCACCGCCCCGCTGACCGCCCTCGAGGAGCCGCGCGAGGATGTCGGTCGGACGCCCCGGGGTCGCACAGTCGCGGCCCAGCACGCTCCAGCCGAGTTCGTGGAACGACGGCGCGATCCGGGTCCGTGAGAACGCCACCACCGCCCCTGACTGCCGCATCCGATCTTCCGCGGAGCGGACGAGCCGCTGGCCGTGGCCGGCACCGCGGCACTCGGGCAGTACGGCGACGCGATCGATGACGGCGCCGCGAATCACCGCATTCCCCACCAGCAGGTCGCGGGGCACGATCTCCACGTGGCCGACGATGCGCCCCGCGAGCCGGGCCACCAGCCGATTGGCGGAGTCGTGCTCTGGGTGATCGACGGCGGCGTGGAACTCCGCCCGCGACGGGGGCGTGGGCAGGCCGGAAAGGAGTTGCAGGATCTCGCTCTGATCGCCGGCCCGGGCCGGCGCCACCTGGCACTCTTCCAGCATCCAGGCCGGGGGCTTCAGCGGCAGGACGGGATGATGCGGCACATGGTGAATCGCCGGCCTTTTCACGGCCGGGCGGCGGCTGACCACGGTGCCCGACGGACGAATTTCCAGGGTCTCAACAGCGGTCGTCGTGTCGGCAGCCCGGGCCTTGGCCGCGGTGGCTCGCTCGGTGCCGGCGGCGAGTTTGACCGCGGCGGCCTTGGCCGGCGGTGCGGCCTTGCGGCCCTCGGTCCGCACCGGCGCATCCGCGGCGGCGCTGATCTTCAGGCGGCTCTGCTTCTTGCGGCGGGCCGGGGCTGCCGTCGCCACCTGGTCACGCGCTGCCAAAAGCGATACCGAGCGCGATACCGAGCGCGATACCGAGCGCGATGCCGACCGCGATGCCAACCGGGGAGCTGTCCGGATTCCTCGCTGAGGAAACCCTGCACCCCGCGAGATCACCGCAGAACGCCTTCTCGGGAAACGATCCACCCGATGCATGATGCCTCCTTTCCCTGGAGCAACTTGAAACCAGTCCGTTGGCGGACAATCTATGCCGGTCCTGCACCGTTTTCCAGTAGCAGGAATGTTTTCACCATGTTTTCCGGGAAAAGACACCATGCATGGTCTCGCGCTCGCAGGACTGTGCGGGCCTTGACGGCCTCGGCGAACCGCACACTGCGACCCTCCGTTGCCGCACGCTCGCCATCAAGCAATGCCGCGAGTTGCACGTTGATGGAGCGGATCTCCCGGCACCGCCGTGCCGACAGCGTCAGCGTGGGGTGGGTGTCGATCCATCGTCGCTTCGCCGCTATCAGTTCGCGAACCTGCTCCGACGCCGCGGCGGGAGCGGTGAGGTGTCGCTCCGGATGAAAGCGGATGTCGCGAACCAGTGCCTGTGCCGCCGCCAGGCCGGCTGCCGGATCGTCCCGCTCCAGTTCCGGAAACACACCCTCCAGGGGCAGCCGCAGCGTGCCCGACACCACCGCATGCCGCGGGGGGTCGGAGCCGACGAGCCGGCGGACGATCTCGTCGGTGATGCCGTCGTAGGCGGCACCACCAATCCCGTGCACGAAGACATCGGCCAGCAGCAGCCGGGCGATCAGCGGGGTCACGATCGCCCGCGGCCGCAGCCGCACCGCATGCTCCTCCATTCGCGAGAGGGCGTCGATCCATGTCGACGGCGACGTGTCAGCCGCGATTGGCAGTTCGACCCGGAGCGTCTCCATGTCAGAGAGCACGAGCATTCCAGGCGTCGAGGTGTTGGCGAACACGCGCCGGCGCCGCAGGTCATCCCGCGACCACATCCACCACGGCAGTTCGATCCATTCGCCGTCGGAATCATGCCGTACGAGCAGGTCGGGCATTGGCCGACCGCGGCCGCGCACCCGCCGCTCGCGGCGGTAGATCGCCAGCGCGTCGTTGTAGGCCTCGTGCAACTTCCGCGCGTGCGCGAGTAGCCAGCCGACGAATACCATCACCGTCGGCAGCCGCACCATCTCGCTCACCGGCAGCTCCAACGTCTCCAGGCCAAACCGCTCCTCCAGCATGTGCCGTGCCTGGGCGAGGCCGAGGCCGAGCCTGTGGCTCGCGCGGGCCCGCTCGACAGCGAGCGGCCACCAGCGACGAAGGATCGGCCGCGGCACGAGCGGCTCGAGGAGGTCAGAGGCACGGTCGCCGAACGTGGCGAAGCAGTCGGCATCGACGACCGATCGCTCCTCCCAGGCCGACTCTCCGGAGAAGGCGTCGAATGGCACCTCTTCCGTGCGGGCCGACGCGGGCGTGCCCACCGGCACCGGCACCGTCACCCGGCCACAGCGATCGGTGTCGACCACGAGGTTGATCGCGGTCCCCCCCACCTGCCGCGCATAGGCATCGAGGGCTGAGTTTTTGAGCCAGACACCTGGATGAAACAGCTCGGGCTGGTGCCCGCCCACAATGATCGGCCGGGCAATCCAGTCGGCGACGTCGGCGGGCCGCGTCACATCGCGATAGTGGCCCGTGTATTCGGCCGCCACCATCAGCACCTCGCGGCGGGTCGCGGCCACCAGCTCCCAGAGCCGCATGTCGCCGATCCGTACGTCGAGCGCCGCCCGCAGCAGGCGGTTGTTGTCGACCAGGGCCTCGATCGAACCGCTCCCCGGACCGGGCACGACGGGGGGATCAAGCAGCCTGGCGCCCGAGGGTTCGGGCGGTGCGTAGGTACGGCGCGACGGAGGCATTGCCGGCAAAGAAGCCCTCGAACGGACGACGTCTCACCAGCGGAAGACCCGCCTCACAGCGAGGCGCCGTGCCCCCCGGCCGCCATGGTGACAGCCGCTTCGGCCCGATCGAGAACGCAGCGATAGTAGGCCAGACGGGTCCCCGCATCGTCCAGAGCACCCCCGAAACTCCGCGCCAGATCCAGGTAAACCAGCGGCACGGCCAGTTCGACGATCGTCAGGCCCGCCGCGGCCGCCTGCACCCACACCTCCAGCGGCATGGCGTAGCCGGTTTCGGTGACGTGCAGTTTCTCCAACGCCCGCCGCGAGTAGGCCTTGAACCCGCAGAAGGCATCGGTGAGGTGCAGCCCCAGCCGCCCGTTGATCTCGGCGGTGATCTGGGAGTTGATCTGCCGCCGGGCGACCGGAGGAGCGGTGTCGCCGGGGAACCGACGAAGGTACCGGC
>CAJBSQ010000696.1 GCA_903958265.1 uncultured Planctomycetaceae bacterium | reverse complement strand
TGGAGCGACCGGCTCCACCGCGACTGGGCGCGGCAGCACCTCGACGAGACCGGCATCGACAACGGCCTGCGGGTCTGCGGCGGGCTGCACGTCTGCCAAGACGCTGATTCGCTGCCGGCGCTCGCCGCCGCTGCCGCGTCGTGGCGGGAACGGGGCGCCGCCTGTGAATCGCTCGATGCCCGGGGCGTGGCCGGATGGGAGCCTGCCCTGGCCGACGCGGTGGCCCGCGGGGCCGTGATCGGCGGCTACGCGCTGCCGGAGGAGACCCAAATCCGGCCGCCGCGGCACCTCGAGGCACTCGAACGCTCGTGCGCCGCGCGGGGGGTGGTGATCACGTCGGGGGCGACCGTGCGCCGGATGCTCGTAGACGCCGACCGGATCACGGGGGCGGAGGTCGACGTCGACGGCAGCAGCGACATCGTCCGGGCAGGGGTGTTCGTGCTCGCGGCCGGCGCGTGGTCGGCCGAACTGGCGGAATCGCTCCGCCTCACGATCCAGACCCGGCCGATCCGCGGCCAGATCGCGCTGGTGCGACTGCCGGTGCCGCGACTGGTCCGCGTCGTCAACCGCGGCCTCGACTACCTGGTGCCCCGCGAGGATGGCACGCTGCTGGTGGGCTCGACGATCGAAGACGTGGGCTTCGACAGCACGACCGACGAGCGGGCGGTGGAGCGGCTGATGACGGTGGCCCACGACCTGCTCGGCGGTCTGCCGGGCGCGCGGGCCGAGCGGTCGTGGGCTGGGCTGCGGCCGGGATCGGTCGACGGGCTGCCGACGATCGGCCGCGTGCCCGCGTGCGGCAATGGGTTCGTGGCGGCGGGGCACTTCCGGGCCGGTCTGCACCAATCGACCGGCACGGCCGTGGCGATCGCCGATCTCGTGGAAGGCCGCGAGCCCGCGCTCGAGCTCGATGCATTCGCTGCAGACAGGCCCCTCGTCGTCGGCGGGAAAGACTCCGTGGCCACGATGCTGGCCCGAGCCGCGGCGGCCGGCTGATCAGGCCGCCAGGGGCGAGAGGCGGCGGTGAATCGCCTCGATGTCGCGGGCCCTGAGCGTGCGGTCGCCGCGGGACGCCGCCACGACGCAGGCCAGCTCCGCGAGCCGTAGCATTGCCGCCGGGATGCCGGCCGCGATCTCGTGGATCGCCGCCGCCACCGGTTCGAACGAGCCGCCATCGACCGCCGCTGCGAGCGCTGAGGCGGCGAGGAGTTGGCAGGACTCGGCAGACGAGCAGGGCCGCAGGCTCGCCCGCAGCTGGATCGCCTGCTCGACCCGGCTGTCTCGGGAGATGAGCGTCAGCAGTCGCCCCTCGCCGGCAAGCACGAGGCCCGCCGCCGGACCTCGGCTCCGGCAGGCCGCGAGCAGCCGGGCCAGCCCGCCGGGCGTGGCGAGGTGGGCCTCGTCGGCGATCACGACGTCGGGGAGTTCACCGCCGCCCGATCCAAGTGCCGTCTCCCAAGCGGAGAGGTCACGGCACTCGACCGTCCGGGCGTGCAGCCGCATGGCCGCTGCGACCGCGGCGAGCACGGTCGAGGTGCCGGTGCCGAGTGGCCCGCAGAGCACGGCCACGCCGCCGGGCCTCGCGATGCTGGCGGCGATTTTCGCCAGGGCCGCATGCTGCGGGTCGGTGAGTTCGATGGCCGGTGCTGCTGCGGTCATCGCGAGTCTCCAGGGTCGTGATCCGGGCTGCGATTCGGGCCGGTCGTCTGCGGCACGAACGAGAGCACCTCGCCGAGGGGTTCGACGCCGATCGCCTCCAGGGCCACGGCCCAGGCCGTCGATGGCTCGCGACCCGAGCGGCGGATCAGGATTGCGGCGTCGCAGCCCCCGGTGGCGATCAGCAGTCGCTGCCGATGAATGCGGCCCGGCGGAAACCAGACGCCGGCGTCCACGAGCATGATCCGCTTGTCATGCGTGGCACCGACGGCGGGGATCGTGGCCGCGGTGCAGCCGCAGGCATCGCGGCCTCGACGCCGAAGCAGGCGGACGAGCCCCTCGACGAGTGTCGAGCAGCCCACGAACCGTTCGCAGGCCGCGATCGCAATCGACCGCCGCCCGCGGGCTCGCGCCGCCTCGATCTCGTCGGCAAGCCCCGACCACTCGGCGAGCGCGGCGTCGAGCAGGCGATCGACGAAGTCGCCGGTCGCCGGCTCAGGGTTGGCCACAGGCATGGCCGACGCAGGCATGGCCGAGGGCGCGATGGCATCGACGACGGGCTGGACGGCGAACTGGACGACGGGCACGGCGGCCGACCGCCAGTGGTCGATGAAGGCGCGGTCGAGTGCGTCGAGTGTCATCGCGAAATGGTTTCCGGGATGGCCGCGGCGGGTTGTGCCCGCGCGAGCCTTTCGAGCCGGCTGTGTTCTGCCCGCCGGGCGTCATTCCACGAGGCGAGCGACCAGACGACTGCCGCGAGAATCGCCAGCGTCAGCACCGACCCGGAGGGAAACCCGCTCCGTGTGAATCTGGCCCGCGGCGGTGCCCGGCGGGGTCGAGACACCTCTGGCATGCCCGCGGCGGCCGGCGACAGCGGAGCTTCGCCCACCACCACGGCCGTGAGGGCCGGGGCGTTCGTATCTATCGCCGGAATGCGGGCCAGCACTTTCATCGAGAATCCTCAGGGGTGCATCGTCGCCCGCCGGCATGCCCCTTGAGCGGACCGTCGTCGGGGGATGGTCTCTTCCCAGCCCGCATTTCCGGGCTTGCGAATCGCGCCATACAGGCGTCGCAGTATGCCCCGACCCCCCTGTCGCCTATGATGCGGCGATGCCGGCAATCGGCAGATTCACCGCCATTCACGCCCTTTTCCAGCCATCCGGATCGTCGATGCCGACTCCCACACCCTCGTCCCGTTCCGATCTTTTCCGCACCGTCCTCGAAAATCGCATCGCGATCCTCGACGGCGCCATGGGCACCATGGTGCATGCCCTGGCGCTCGACGAGGGAGGTTTTCGCGGCGAGCGATTCTCGGGTCACCACCGCGACCTCAAGAACTGCATCGACGTGCTGACGCTCACGCAGGGGGAGGCGATCCGTGGCATTCACGCCTCCTACCTCGCGGCAGGCGCCGACATCGTCGAGACCAACACGTTCGGGGCCACGAGCATGGCGCTGGCCGATTTCGGGCTCCAGCAGTACACGCGGGAGATGAATCTCGTGGCCGCGAAGCTGGCCCGGGAGGCGGCCGACGCCGCGACGGCGAAGACGCCCGATCAGCCGCGGTTCGTGGCAGGTTCGATCGGGCCGACCAACAAGCAGCTCTCTATCGCGGGCAACGTGGCCGATCCTGGCCACCGCGACGTCACCTTCGACGAGATGGTGGCGGCCTACCGCGAGCAGATTGAGGCGCTCATCGAAGGGGGCGTGGACCTGCTGCTCGCCGAGACCGCCTTCGACACGCTGGTGCTCAAGAGCTGCCTGCACGCGATCGAGCAGGTATTCGCCGACACGGGCGTGAAGCTGCCCGTGATGGCCTCCTTCACGATCTTCGAAGGAGGGCGGACGCTTTCGGCCCAGACGGTCGAGGCCTGCTGGACGAGCATCTCGCACATCGACCTGATCTCTGCCGGGATCAACTGCGCCCTCGGTCCGGAGAAGCTCCGCACGCACGTCGCCGACCTGTCGCGGATCACACCGCGATTCGTGAGCTGCTATCCAAACGCGGGGCTGCCCAACGCCCTCGGCGGCTTCGACGAGACTCCCGAAATGATGGCCTCCGTGCTGGAGGAGTTCGCCCAGAACGGCTGGCTCAACATCGTGGGGGGCTGCTGCGGCTCGACGCCGGCCCACATCAAGGCGATCGCCGACACGATGCGAAACTACCCTCCCCGGACGCCCGCAGCGCCGCCGCGGCGGTCGCGGTACTCGGGCCTGGAGATGCTGGAACTGCGGCCCGAGAGCAGCTTCACGATCGTGGGCGAGCGGACGAACGTCACCGGCTCGCGGGCCTTCGCCCGGCTGATCAAGGAGGAGCGGTACGAGGAGGGGCTGACCGTCGCCCGGCAGCAGGTCGAAAACGGGGCCAACATCATCGACATCAACGTCGACGAGGGCATGCTCGACGGCGTCAAGGTGATGACGAAGTTTCTGACGCTGCTCTCGAGCGAGCCGGAAATCTCGAAGGTCCCGATCATGATCGACTCCTCGCGGTTCGAGGTGCTCGAGGCGGGGCTGAAGTGCGTCCAGGGCAAGGGCATCGTCAACTCGATCAGCCTCAAGGAGGGGGAGGAGACGTTCCTGGAGCACGCGAGGATCGTTCGCAGCCACGGCGCCGCGGTCGTGGTGATGGCGTTCGACGAGGAGGGGCAGGCCACCGACGTGGAACGTCGCGTGGCGATCTGCAAGCGGGCCTACGCGCTGCTCACCGAGCGGGCCGGGTTTCCGCCCGAAGACATCATCTTCGACCCCAACATCCTCACCGTTGCCACCGGGATCGAGGAGCACAACCGTTACGCGATCAACTTCATCGAGGCCACGCGGCGGATCAAGAAAGAGATGCCGCTGGTGAAGGTCTCGGGGGGCGTGAGCAACATCTCGTTCTCGTTTCGAGGCAATGAGCTCGTCCGCGAGTCGATGCACTCCTGCTTCCTGTATCACGCCATTCAGGCCGGCATGGATATGGGGATCGTCAACGCGGGGCAACTGGGGGTCTATGAGCAGATCGAGCCCGAACTGAGGGAGCGGATCGAGGACGTGCTCTTCGATCGGCGACCCGACTCGACCGACCGGCTGATCGAATACGCCGAGACGGTCAAGCAGCGGGACCCGGCCGACGTCGCCAAGGCCGACACCTGGCGAACCCTCGGCGTGGAGGAGCGACTGACGCACGCCCTCGTCAAGGGGATCGCCGATCACGTCGAGGAAGACGTGGAGGCCGCCCGCGGGCACTACGCGACGAGTCTCGAGATCATCGAGGGGCCGCTGATGCGGGGCATGCAGACGGTGGGTGACCTGTTCGGCGAAGGGAAGATGTTTCTGCCGCAGGTCGTCAAGAGCGCTCGCGTCATGCGGCGGGCGGTGAATCACCTGCTCCCCTACATGGAAGCCGAGCGGATCGCCTCCGGCGCGGTGCAGGTGAAGCGGGGCAAGGTGCTGATGGCCACGGTGAAGGGGGACGTGCACGACATCGGCAAGAACATCGTGGGCGTGGTGCTCGGCTGCAACAACTACGAGGTGATCGATCTGGGCGTGATGGTGCCGTGCAACAAGATCATCGATGAGGCGATCCGCCACCAGGCCGACATCGTCGGCCTCTCGGGACTGATCACACCGAGCCTCGACGAGATGGTGCAGGTGGCCCAGGAGTTCGAGCACGCGAAACTCGAGATGCCGCTGCTGATCGGCGGGGCCACCACCTCGGCCCGGCACACGGCGGTGAAGATCGCGCCGAAGTATTCAGGCGCCGTGGTGCACGTCAGCGATGCCTCGCGGGCCGCGGGGGTGGTCGACAAACTCCTCAGCCCCACGGCCAGGCAGGAGTTTCTGAAGGCCAATCGCGACGCTCAGAGCCGCGACGCCGAGAACTTCAAACGGCGGCAGGAGACGAAACTCGTTCCCTACGCCACGGCCGTCGAGAAGCGGTGGACGACCGACTGGGCGACGGCGCCGATCGACGTGCCCGAGTTCGTCGGCGTGCGGACCCTGGATAAGGTGCCGCTGACCGACCTGATCCCCTACATCGACTGGTCACCGTTCTTCATGTCGTGGGAGCTCAAGGGGAAGTACCCCGCGATCTTCGCCGATCCCGTGGTGGGCGAAGAGGCCCGCTCACTGCACAACGATGCGCTGGCGCTGCTCGACCGGATCGTTCGCGAAGACGCGCTCGTCGCCAAGGCCGTGTACGGTTTCTTTCCGGCCAATTCGATCGGCGACGACATCGTGCTGTTCACGGACGATTCGCGGACGGCCGAACTCGGCCGCGTGCACACGCTGCGGCAGCAGTGGGAGCGGAAGGGGCAGGACATGTTTCACGCCCTGGCCGACTTCATGGCGCCCCTGGAGAGCGGCCGCAAGGACTACGTCGGGGCGTTTGCCGTCACGTCGGGCCACGGCTGTGACGAGCTCTGCCGGGAGTACGACGCCCAGCACGACGACTACTCGGCGATCATGGTCAAGGCGATCGCCGACCGCCTTGCGGAGGCTTTCGCAGAGTGGCTCCACGCGAAGGCCCGTCGCGAATGGCGATACGGCCGGGCGGAGAGCCTCACGACCGAGGAGATGATCGAGGAGAAGTACCGGGGAATCCGGCCGGCGCCCGGCTATCCAGCCTGCCCAGACCACACGGAGAAGCGGGCGCTCTTCACCCTCTTGGGAGCGGAGCAGGGGGCGGGCATGTGGCTTACGGAGAGTTGCGCGATGACGCCGGCGGCGAGCGTCAGCGGGCTCTATTTTGCCCATCCGGAAAGCCGATACTTCGCGGTAGACCGGATCACCCGCGAACAGGTCGAGGCCTATGCGGCCCGCAAGGGGATGCCGGTCGCCGAGATCGAGCGGTGGCTCGCGCCCAATCTCGGCTACGACGTCTGAAGCGACCAGAGCCGCACCGACCGTATCGGCGGCGGTGCCAGGAATTCTGACGGATGAGGCCGTGGGGGCGACTCGCCGTGGAGTGAGCATTCGATGGCGGACTCGCCAAAGCCTCGACGCACGCGAAAGATCATCCTCGATGCAGGTCCGGCATCGTCGTCGTCCGAGGGCACCGTTATCCTCGTGGAGCGGTTTCTCGACTACGTGCGGCACGAACGGGCGCTCGCGGTCAACACGCAGGCGGCCTACCGCCGCGACCTGCGAGATTTTTCGCAGTGGCTCGCTGGCAGGCCGCCGGCGGCGATGAGCATCCGCGAACTCAGCGACTACTTCGCCGCTCTGGCGAAGAAGGGTCTCGCCCGCGCCAGCATCGCCCGGCAGGCGGCCACCCTCAAAACCTTCTATGCGTTTCTCCAGCTCGAGGGCATCATCACCGAGAGCCCCGCCGAACTGATCACGCCGGCGAAGCGGGATGACGTGATCCCGGGCACGCTCTCGCCCGCCCAGGTCGACCGGCTGCTGGCGAGCCCGGAAGGGGATGGGCCGCGGGCCCGCCGCGACCGGGCCCTCCTGGAACTGCTCTACGCCACCGGCTGTCGGGCCTCCGAGGTCTCAACCCTCCGACTTTCCGATGTCCGGCTCGTCGAGAGCTTCTGCACCTGCCGAGGAAAGGGGAACAAGGAGCGGGTGGTGCCGCTGGGCCGCCGGGCGGTTGCGGCCCTGGGGGCGTGGATGGAGGGCCCCCGCAAGGCCTTCGCGGCGCGGGCGGCGGCGACCCCCGACTGGGCCGTGCTCTCGACACGGGGCAACCGGCTGTCGCGGATGCGGATCTGGGAGATCGTCCGGTTCCACGCTGAGCATGCGGGGGTGCCACCCGACATCGGTCCGCACACGCTGCGGCACAGCTTCGCCACTCATCTCGTCGCCGGCGGCGTCGACCTGCGGCACGTGCAGGAGATGCTTGGCCACGCGAGCATCGCGACCACCCAGCGGTACACGCACGTCGACGCCGGACGCCTCAAGGAGATCCACGGGAAGTTCCACCCGCGGCGGTAACCGTGGGAGACCGCAGGCAGAACACCTGCGGCTACGGCGGAGAATCCAACGCTGCGGCGCGAGAGCGCGTTCGACTTACGTGGTTCGCCGGCTCGGGGGCGTGAGCGGGTAGGCGAAGGG
>CAJBSQ010000695.1 GCA_903958265.1 uncultured Planctomycetaceae bacterium | reverse complement strand
GGGGCAGGGGGGCGGCTCGCCACGGGCCGGCACCTCCAGCTGCCGCACGAGCAGCCGATGAGCAACCTCTTCCTGACGATGCTCGACCTGATGGGCGCGCCGGTGGATCGCTTCGGCGACTCGACAGGCCCCCTCGACGCCGTCCTGGCGTGAGGACGGGTCACGGCGTGGGGCTTCCATGAAGCACCACAAGCACGCGTGGCTCACTCCGGCTGTGGCTGTTCCACATCACCAGCTCTGCGGGGAGTCTCGCCCGCAGGGCCGACGTCGAGGTACATCGGAAGGTGACGGTGGGAGACCTGAAGCGCGAGGAGCGACAGCGCCGTGGCCTCCATCCTTCCCCCTTCCTTGCCGTGGTCAAAGCCGCGGGGGTCCCAGCTCCCCGCCTGGTCGCCGCTCGTCCGCTGCAGCCGGATCAGAAAATCCCGCATGAGGTGATCCCAGACGTCGTACTCGTCTCCCTCGAGGCTGTGCAGAGCGAGCGTCGCGAAGAAGTAGTACCGCAGCGGGCCGAGCTCACCGCCATCCCGCGGCGGCGGGTTCACGGCGAGGAATCGCCGCCCGCTCTCGAGCGCAGGTTCGTCTTGATCCCACCCCGACACCATGCCCGAGAGCAAGCCGGCAGCCGTCGCCTCGGCTGACGGAGATGTGCTCGCGGGAGCGCGATACCGCGGCCCATCGGCAGGCTTCGGCTCAACGGCGGACGATTCGACGAAACCCGCCGCCTTCTTCAGTAGCCGGGCCGGAACGCCGAGCCCGGCCAGCTGGCCGCTCCTCAGGGCCAGCACGGCGAAGGCCGTCGTGGTTAGATCGCTGGGCTGGCCGGGCTCCTCCGACCATCCGCCGTCGGCATCGTTCTGGGTCGCGAGCAGGCACTTGAGGCCCTGGCGGGCGTTGAGTTTCACGCGATCGTCCCGCGACAGCGCATAGGTCTCACAAAACGCCGTGGTCGCCAGGGCATGGGCCGTCATGCCTCCGCCGAAGAAGCCGTCCCCTGCGCCCTTCGCCCGCACTTGATTCCGCGCCAGGAAGACCAGCCCGCGTTCCACGGCGGTCTGATAGCCCTGAAACTCCGGCGGCTCGCTCGGCGACCGCTGGTGCGTGATGCCTTCACCGAGAAAAGGCAGGAGCGCGAGCGCCGTGGCCGCTGTCGGATTGCTCGGCGGTTCCTCGTCCGCCGGCTCATCGGGAGCGGATACCCCCGCCGATCCCTTCAAGGTCCAACTGCCATCCTGCTGCTGGGTGCGGGCTAGCCAGGCGAGGCCGCGATCGATGGCGGCGAACGACTCGGGAGTGCCGCCAAAGCTGTCAGCGAGCGATCGCTTGCCTGTCGCCGTGAGGCGGCCAGCGAGCGACCCCTTCCGCATCAGCCGCTTCGCCTCGGGGCTTGCCATCACGGTGGCCGGCACCCGGGAGCCGCCCTCCGGCGACCGCACCCGTACGACGAGGGCGTCATCCACCGCGAACCCGCCCCCCGTCCCATGCACCGTGGCCGAGCAGACCCTCGGTTCGGCCGCCGACGCCGCCGCAAACTCGATCGTCGCCGACTCGCCATCGGCGGGAACCGTCACGGGCTTCGCCGTCACGCCCTCGGGAAGGTCCGTGACCGCGATGCTGATCGGCCCGGCATATCCCATGCGGAGCAGAGGCACCTCAACCGCTCTCGTCTCGCCGGGAGCGATCGCTACCGACCGCACCTCTGCGACACGGAAAGGGTGAGCGCGGACGTCAAGTTTCACCTCGGCTGGAAAAGGCCGGCCCATGAAACTGCCCGTGAGCAGCACGGTGCGTGGCCCGTCGGCCGGTCCCTTGGCGACCGTCAGCGCGAGCGTGGCGTCACCGGCGTCACCGGCGACAGTGGCCGGCGCGAGGGTGATTTCCTGCGGTGTCTCCGCGGGAGCGGCCGCGATCGGCTGACCATCTTCGCCGACGCTCCGCTCACCCAACTCGATCGGCCGCCCCTCGTAGCCCTTGCGGTCGATCCGAAACGAGGCCGTGCCCGTGCTGCCCGGCTGGACGACGAGCGCGCCCGTCTGCTGGAACGTGGGAAACTCGATCGGCGGCACCTTGACGCTGAGATTCTCCTGGGCGGTCATCCCGGCGAGCGTGACGACGACCGGAACGCTCATGACGGTTTCCGTGGTCCCGAGGGTCTCGGTCGCCGTGACGATGATCTCACCCGTGCGGGCATCGCCCGCGATCGGACTGACCGTCACGGTGAGGCCCTCCGGGGCCGTGACGGCGATCGTGATCTCACCCGCATGCCCTGCCCGGTGTACCTCCACCTGGGCCGTGCCGGTCGTGCCCGCCTTCACAACCACCTCGGGGATGGGATCGAGGGCAATCGGCTTCGGCGGAGGCGCCGCCGCTTGCGGCGGGGGTGGGGGTGGCGGAGGCGCTCCACACCCCGTCACCGTCAGCCATGCAAGGGCTCCCGCGAGCGCAAACCCTGTCGACATGCGAGCGGGCCAAAAACCGTCCGCTCGTTCCCGGAAAACCATCGCATGTTCTCTTCGTTTCCTACCCAGCAGCGTTTGGCGGCCTCGAGCCCGCAGGATATCAGAGCCACGAACAATCAACGATGGTGCCCCGAGACATCCTCGGCGGCGACGCTCAGTTGTCGCTGCCAGCCTGCGGACCCTCGTTCGGGTACGAG
>CAJBSQ010000694.1 GCA_903958265.1 uncultured Planctomycetaceae bacterium | reverse complement strand
GAGATCAACGCCGATCCGGCGAGCGTGTTTGCCGCGGTCTGTCGGATTGGCGGGGGCAATGGCTGGTATGCCGGCGACATGCTCTGGCGTCTGCGGGGGTGGATGGACACGCTGGTCGGAGGCCCGGGCCTGCGGCGTGGCCGGCGGCATCCGGAGAACGTCGAGTTTGGCGAGACGCTCGATTTCTGGCGGGTCGTCGGCATCGATCGCGACCGGTCGCTCTCGCTCCGAGCGGAGATGAAACTGCCTGGGGAGGCGAAGCTCGAGTTTGAGATCCTGCCGGTGGACGGTGCGGCCGAATCCCAGACCGAACTCAAGATGACGGCCCTCTATAGGCCGCGGGGGCTCTTTGGGATTCTCTACTGGTATGCCGTGGTCCCGCTGCACGAGATCGTCTTCGGTGGCATGCTCCGCGGCATTCGCAAGACGGCCGAGGCGATGCAGCGGGCGAAGTCGGCAAAACCGGCCGAGCAGGCCAGTTCCGCCGACACGCTGCCGGGGTATGGCCGGGCTCGGCTGTGGCTGGGCATCTCGGCGGTTGGCACGATGGTGGTGCTGAGTGCCGCGGGGCTGCTTGTGAATGCGAGCGGGCGGTTGCTGCCGGGAGCCGACGCCCCGCTGTTGGCGGAGATCGGCGGCCTGCTGGCATTCGTGCTCGCCTACGTCGCGGTGCAACTGCCGCTGGATCTCTGCGGCGGGTTCCTGCTCCCGCGGCGATTTCAGCGGTCGCATCCGCCGCTTGGAGAGTATCTGACAGGGCTGGCCCGCGGAATCGTGGTGCATGCCACCCTCCTGTTGACGGCGGCGGTCGCCATCCTCGCCGCGGGAAGGCTCGGAGGCGTCGTGGGCGTGGTGATTGCCGGGGCCATCCTCATGCTCCTGCTGCTTCGTGGCCGCGTGCTGCTCGCCTCGGCGGCTGCGCCGCTCGAGGTGACACCCAGCGACGAACGCTCAACGGGTGCAGACAATGAAGCCGTCGCCACGTTCATCGCCGAGAGCCACGACGAAGGGTTTACCGGCGGCATTGTCGGCGTGCTTGCACCCCGGCTCCATTTGCTGCCCATGAAATGGCGGGAGATGCTCGAGCCCGACGAGCTCGCCGCGGCCGTGCGGCGGCGGAGCATGGCGGTCGGTTCTGGCAGCTGGCTGCGGGGCCGGCTCCTGGCGCTGGGCTTCACGCTCACGGGCATCGCGGTGGCGGCCTGCCTGGTGGGCGACGATCGGCTGGGCACCGCCGCCGGCACCGTTAACTTCAGCCTCTGGTTCACGCTCTGGTCGTTTCTCGGACTGCTCGTGCTGCCCACGCCGAGCCGCCGTGGTGTGACGGAGGTGGACGAACGGGTGCTCGAGGCTGGCTGCTCCCGAGGGAGTATGGAACGGGCGATCGCCGCGCTCGACGACCTGCAGGATCGCGAGCGGGAACGGCCGCCGTGGGTCGAGGCGATCTTCCATCCGGTGCCGAGCGTTACCCAGCGGCTGCGGGGGCCGCACTCGCTGGGCCTGCACGGCTCCTGGGATGCGGCGCGGACGAGCGTGTTTCTCAGTGCGGCAGGGCTTGGCCTGCTGGGCCGGGCCGTGCATTGCAACTGCGGGCGACCAGCGCTCTGGGTGTTTCTGCCCAGCGACTGACTCCCCAGCCGTTGAAGGAAATCGGGGACGGGAGCGAGTTTCGCGGTCCGCGCTAGCAGCTGAGGCCGGCGGAGCCGGTGTCGCGACAAGTTGCTGGAAAGTCGCTCCCGTCCCCGATTTCCGCTTGGCTGTCTATAGTCCAGCGGTCTTGAAGACACGCGGCATTCTTCAACGGGTCATAGTGACCTTCAAGAGTCCGCGGTCTTCGGGATTT
>CAJBSQ010000693.1 GCA_903958265.1 uncultured Planctomycetaceae bacterium | reverse complement strand
TGCGGATAGATCCGCTGGGCAGACCGAATGGTATAGGACGGGCCTGAGAACGGCCCACGAAACCCGCTCAGCCCCGGTCGGATGCCGAAGTTGTCCCATGCCCACGAGGTTTTCTGCAGCTCTCCGGAGGAGTCGCGGGTCTGCGACGGGGGTTCGGGGTCGCTCGCCTTGAAGGAGGTGATGAACGCGTAGGTGTTTTCAAACTTCCGCATCTCGTCGGGTTGCGATGGGCAGGTCCAGCCCGACCCACGGTCCATGAACCCGGGGCCGCCATAGTCGGTGTAATCGAGAGACGAGGCGGCGTCGTACTTGAAGTTGTAGGCCAGCACCGCCTGCAGCCCAAACTTCTCGGGCAAGGCCGCGGGATCGTTGGGCGACTTGAGGCCGGGCCGCATGCGGTAGTCGTCATCGCCGAGCATGAAGCGGGTAGGGAGCGTCACCTTGTTGCCCCGGTTCGACCGGGCTCGGCGGACGTCGCGGTACATGTGGGTGGCGAGGCCAATCTGCCGCAGATTGTTCATGCAGCTGCTGCGGCGGGCTGCTTCCCGTGCCATCTGCACGGCTGGCAAAAGCAGTCCGATGAGCGTCGCGATGATCGCGATCACGACCAACAGCTCCACCAGAGTGAAGCCCCGGCTGCACGGCCGGCCGGCAGACCGGTCGTCGGTCGGAAACGTTTGGAGCTCGACAAGCCGCGACACGCGTGATCCTGCTCAACGATCAGTGCTGCCCTGTCTCCGCGTCACCAGCGGAGTCGGAATAAAAGTGTACACCAGGGCTTTGATCGAGCGAGCCTCCGGCTCAGCGCTGGGCATTCAGCCCCGGGAGCCCTGGCAGCGTCGGCGGCCGCACCCGCCGCTTCGGTTCCTCGAGGCTCACCAGAAACGCCGCCAGATCGGCGAGGTCCTGCTTGTTGAGTCCGAGCGGCTTGAGGTGGGGCGACTTCACCGGAAACCGCGGGTCACCCAGCTGGGACTGCTTCCGCTTCGGCGTCGGCATCCCGACGTTGTAGAGCGTTAGCACCACGGGCAGTTCGAACAGCCCATTGTGCATCAGAGGCGCCGTGGCCGTGGCATCGCGGAGGCTCGGCGTGCGAAACTTGCCCGTGTCGGTCGGGCTTCCGGTGACAGTACCCCGGCCCAGATCCTCGAACGGACGACCGTAGTTCGAGAGACCGATGTCGTGAAAGCTGCCGTCGGAGAAGGCGGAGCCGTGGTGGCAGTTGATGCAGCGAGCATCGCGACGGTAGAGATCCATGCCGAGCAGCGCCTCGTCGGTGAGGGCCGCAGCGTGGCCCTTCACGAAGCTGTCGAACCGTGACGAACCTCCAACGACGGTCCGCTGAAAGCAGGCGAGCGCATCTGCCGCCCGCTCGAGACTGATCGGCGCGGCGCCGAAGGCTTCGCGGAACAGCGTGCGGTAGTCGGGCTGCGACTCCAGCAACGTGACGACCTGCTCTGGCCCTGACCGCATCTCATCGGGATTCATCAACACCTGCATTGCCTGGTCTTCCAGCGAGGCGGCACGGCCGTCCCAGAAGAGGTGCTTCTGAAAAGCGGTGTTGCGGATGCTCGGGGCGTTGCGGGCGAGCATCTTTCGCGAATGGCCGAAGCTGGTCGTCCGGCCGTCGGCCCAGCCGAGGTCGGGGTCGTGGCAGGAGGCACAGGCGATCTGCCCACTGCCTGAGAGCCGCGGGTCGAAGAACAGGGTCTTCCCCAGCAGTTCCTTCGCCGCGGAGTGTGGATTGGTTGACGGGTGCTCGACGAGCGGCAGCGCCCCGATCTCCTTCCATGCCACGCCGGGATCGACGTGCGGCGTGGGCCAACGATCGGCCGGCCCCGAATAGACCTCGCGGAGTTCGGCGGCGAGTCGCGACCGCTCTTCGGCCGTCCGCTCGGGCCGGGGCGGCAGACGCTCACCGGCCTCGAGAGCGGAGGCAGCGTCGTCCTGTGGGACCGCCTCCGGAACGGCTGCCGAAGGGCCCGTGAGC
>CAJBSQ010000692.1 GCA_903958265.1 uncultured Planctomycetaceae bacterium | reverse complement strand
CTCGTCGAGCCAGCGGCCGAGATCGATCAGCCGGCACCGATCGCTGCAAAACGGCACCGTGGGCGTGGTCGCCAGATCGACCTTGGAATCACAGACGGGGCATTGCGGCATTGCTCACCCCTCTCCCGAGCCCGACTTCTTCGGTCCGGAGTCGGTCTTCTTGCCGCCGTCGCCCCCGGAAGAGCTGGATGACCCGGAGGACCCTGATGAACCGGAGGAGCCGGAAGAGCTAGAGGAACTTTTGTCGGCCTCAGCGCCCTTCTTGTAGGAGTCGCTGCGGTAGTCGGTCTTGTAGAAGCCCGAGCCCTTGAACACGATCGCGCCGCCCGCGCCGATCAGCCGCCGCAGTTTTTTCTTCCCACATTCAGGGCAGGTCCTCTTCACCCCATCGCTCATCGACTGAAACAGTTCGAAGGCGTGCCCACAGCCGTCGCAGACGTAGTCGTAGGTCGGCATCGCTCACGCTCCCTTCGCCACGATCACTTGTGCCGGGCGCACCACGCGGTCGTGCAGCCTGTAGCCGCGACTGGCGGTGCCGATCACCGTGCCAGCCGCAACGCCGGGCAGATCCTGCTGGAGGATGGCGTCGTGGACCGTCGGGTCGAAGGGGGTGCCGTCGGTCTCGATCGTCTGGCAGCCGTGGCTGCCGAGGAGTTTCTCGATCTGCTGGGCCGCCATCCTGAAGCCCGACCGCAGCGTTTCCACGTCGACCGTCTTCTCGGAGGCCTCGATGGCGCGGAGCACGTTGTCGAGCACCGGCAGCAGATCGCGGAGGACGTCGATCTCCCGATACCGCTGGGCGTCGTCGTACTCCCGCCGCGACCGCTTGCGGAAGTTCTCGAGTTCTGCCTGAGACCGCAGGAGCCGCTCCTGGAGTTCGGCAATCTGCTCGTCCACCGCCCCGGTCGCCGTCGTCTGCTCGACGATTTCGGCCGGCTCCGGCGCGTCGTCGCGATGCTCGTTCGTCATGATCCCTGCTCCTTGCTTTCACCTTCAGTGTCGGTGCTCTGGAAGTATTCGGCAAGCCGGCTGAAGAACGACGACCGCTTCGGGCTGACGGCGGCGCGTTCCTCCTTCGCGAGTTCGCGAAGCAGCTCCTCCGCCCGCAGCGAGAGGGTCTTGGGAATCTCGACCTGCACGTGCACGTGCAGGTCGCCGACGCCCCGGCCACGGACCTCCGGCATGCCCAGCCCACGGACGCGGATCACGTCCCCGCTCTGCGTGCCCCGGGCGATCTGGAGCGGTTTGGCGCCATCGAGCGTGGGCACGTCTACCGTGGTGCCAAGTGCAGCCTGCGTGAAGCTGACCGGAACCTCGCAGTGAAGTTCGCGGCCGTCCCGCGCGAGGAACGGATGGGCCTCGATCTCGATCACGCAGTAGCAGTCTCCGGGGGGGCCGCCGCTGCCACCGGGCTCCCCCTCGCCGGCAAGTCGCACGCGGACATCGCTGTCGACGCCGGCGGGGATCGTCACCCGCCGCTCCACGTGCTCTTCCTTCAGGCCGGCGCCACCGCAGTCGGCGCACTTCTCGCGGATCACACTGCCTGCCCCGCGGCACGCCGGGCAGGT
>CAJBSQ010000691.1 GCA_903958265.1 uncultured Planctomycetaceae bacterium | reverse complement strand
GCCGATCGTCTTCACGCCACACCAGCTCGAGCGCCCAGCGGGGCAGTGGCTCTCCGGGATACCACTTCCCCTGCGATTCCAGCAGCACGCCCCCTGGAGCAAGCCGATCGAGCAGCCGCCGCGCGAGCGTGCCAGCCCGGATCCGTTTGTCGTCGCCGAGGGCCGCGATGTTCCACTCCGGACTGTCGCCATCATCGATCGACACATACGTCGGCTCACCGCCGCAGGTCAGGCGAACATCGCCCGTCAGCAGCGCCACATCCACCTCGTCGCCGAGGGCCAGGATCCGCCGCCACTGCTCGTCGCTCAGGGGCCGTGTGGTGCGCGGCGATTCCTCCAGCCGTTCCACCCGCATCTCCACGCAGAAGTCGCTCACGCACGGGTCGGTCGCCCCGGTGACCGGGGCAGCGCTCGCCGGATCGGGTGTGGCCGCCAGCGGCAGGTGGCCTTCCGCAGCGAGCAGGCCGCTGGTCGGATCAAAGCCCACCCAGCCAGCGCCCGGTAGGAAGGCTTCCGTCCACGCATGCAGATCGGTGAAGTCGCTGGTCGGGCCGGCAGGGCCGTCGAGCGGAGCGACGTCGGGAGCGAGTTGCACCAGGTAGCCGGAGCAGAATCGGGCCGCGATGCCGAGCCGGCGGAGCAGCGTCACGAGCAGCCAGGCAGAATCACGGCAACTCCCATTCGCACGTTGGAGCGTCTCCTCGGGTGACTGGATGCCGGGCTCCATGCGGATGCCGTAGCTGACCCGCTCCCGCACCGCTCCGTTGAGCGCCACGAGCATGTCGATCGTCCGCACGCGCGGCGTTGCCCAGGCGCGGCGAAAGTCGGTGAGCAGGGCCTCCACGAGCGGGCCAGACTCCGGCACGACGAGGTAGGGCGCCAGTTCGCTGGTGAGCACCGGATCGTAGGGAAACGGGAAGGCCTCCGTCTCAGGATCGAGGAAGAAATCGAACGCGTTGATGGCGACGAGGTCGGCGACCAGGCCGACCTCCAGCACGAGTTCCCGCGACTTCTTCGGAAAGACGACCCTGGCGACGTGGTTTCCTTGTGGATCCTGCTGCCAGTTGATGAAGTGCTCCGCCGGGCCGACCTTCAGCGAGTAGCTGGTCACCCGCGTGCGGCAGTGGGGCGCCGGCCGCAGCCTGACGGTGTGCGGGCCGATCGCCACCTCACGGTCGAAGCGGTAGACCGTGCGGTGGTGGAGAGCAATGCGGGTCGACATGATATCCGCAGGTCAGCTGCGCTCCGGGCCGGAAGACTCGATCGCGTGGCCGAGCGGCCGGATGGCGAAAAAGGTGTCTTCGATCGCATCGCTGGCGCGGTTGAGGTTGGTCTGCAGGCCGTCGATGAAGCCGTGCAGCCCGGCCTCGTCGCCGAGAATCTCGTCGATCGCGCCGTAGTCGAGGTGGCTGCGGAGCCGCCCCAGTCGCTGCTCGGCGGGATTGGTGTAGGCCCCCTTCACGCCCCCGGTGATCGCCAGGAGCGACTCCTCCGCCTTGGTGAGGCAGAAGTGCATCGCCCGGGGAAAGGCCCGGTCGAAGATCAGGAAGTCGGCCACGCTCCGCCGCGAGACCGCGCCGTGCACCTTGCGATACATCTCCAGGGCACTGGCGCTCTCGAGCACCGCAGACCACTGCACGGGATCGGTGCCCGCGTCATCATCACCACTCGACGGCAACGCGACCAGCGCAGCCGCGGGCTGGAAATAGTGCTCCACGTCGAGCACCCGGCTCGTCTTGTCGGCCCGCTCGATCAGCCGGGCCATGCGGGCGAAGTGCCAGGCCTCGCCGTGCGACATCGTGGCGTCGGCGACACCGGTGATCAGCTGGCTGGCCCGCTTCACCTCGTCGAGAAACTCGCGGGGATGGTCGACCTCGCGGTTGGCGGCCGCGGCCGCACGCACGTAGAGATGAGCCTTGTTGACCTCCTCCCACATCGGCGTGCTGATCATGTCGCGGACGGTCCGGGCATTCTCTCTGGCCGCCTGCAGGCACGAAGCGATCGAGTTCGGGTTGGCCTGGTCGAAGGCCAGGAACGTGATCACGTTGGCCTGGTCGGCGAGGCCGAACCGGGCCCAGAAATCGGCCTCGTCGCCGAACGTGCAGACCAGCGCGTTCCACAGCCGCCCCGGGCTGATCGCGCCGTCGAGGGCCAGGTCGAGCGTGGTCTCCACGGCGCGGGCCACGTTCTCCGCCCGCTCGATCTGGCGGTTCATCCAGTACACACTGTTGGCGACCCGGGAGAGCATGGCTACCGCCTCCCCTCGTGCACGACCCAGGTATCCTTGCTCCCGCCCCCTTGCGACGAGTTGACCACCAGCGATCCCTTCACCAGGGCCACGCGGGTCAGGCCGCCGGGCAGCACGAAGATCTCCTCGCCGTAGAGGATGAAGGGCCGCAGATCGACGTGCCGCCCCTCGAGCGAATCGCCCACCACCGTAGGCACGCGGGAGAGCGCGAGCATCGGCTGGGCGATGTAGTTTCGCGGGTTGGCCTTGATCCGCGCCCGACACTCCTCGAGCTGCTCCTTCGTAGCCCGCGGGCCGAGCACGATCCCGTAGCCGCCGCTCTCGTTGGCCGGCTTGATCACGAGCTCGCCGAGCCTCGAGAGCACGTGCTGGCACTGTGCCGGCTCACCGCAGACATACGTTGGCACGTTGGGGATGATCGCATCCTCGCCGAGGTAGTACCGGATGATCTCGGGAACGTAGGCGTAGACCGCCTTGTCGTCGGCGATCCCCGTGCCAGGCGCGTTGATCAGGGCCACGTTACCGGCGCGGTAGGCCCGCATCAGCCCCGGCACGCCCACCAGCGAGTCGTCGCGGAACGCCAGGGGATCGAGAAAGTCGTCGTCGATCCGCCGGTAGATCACGTCGACCCGCTCGAGGCCGCGGGTGGTTCGCATGAACACCACGTCGCCCTGCACGACCAGATCAGAGCCCTGCACGAGTTCCACGCCCATCTGCCGGGCGAGAAAACTATGCTCGAAGTAGGCCGAGTTGTAGATGCCGGGCGTGAGCACCACGACCGTGGGATCGCGGGCCTGTGGCGGGGCGATGTATTCGAGCATCGCCAGCAGTTTCTCGGGGTAGTTCTCGACGGGGCTGATCCGCTGGCCGGCGAAGATCTGCGGAAACGTCCGCTTCATCACCTCGCGGTTTTCCAGCACGTACGACACCCCCGAGGGCGTCCGCAGGTTGTCCTCCAGCACGTACATCACGCCGTCGCCGCCGCGAACTAAGTCGGTGCCCGTGATGTGGCACCACACGCCGCGGGGGGGCTTGAGCCCCGCGCACGGCCCGCGAAAGCAGGTGCCGGAGTCGACGAGCCAGTCGGGCACGACGCCGTCGGCCACGATCCGCCGCTGGTTGTAAACATCGTCGATGAACAGATTGAGGGCGCGGATCCGCTGCTTGAGCCCGCGGTCGATCACGCTCCACTCGGCCCCGTCGATCACCCGGGGCACGATGTCGAACGGCCAGATCTTCTCCGTGCCAGCCTCGTGGCCGTAGACGTTGAAGGTGATGCCCATCGTGAGCAGCGTCTTGTCGGCGGCCCGCTGCCGCTCGGAGAGTTCGCCGTCGAAGGCGGAGGCGAGCCGGCCGGCGAGTTGCTCGGCGCCCGGCCTGGGCCGCAGCGACTCGTCGAACAACTCGTCGTAAAAGCCCTCGGTCTGGTACGCCTGCAGGTCCATGGCGGCCGTCGTGGGGAGAGGGGGCGGGAACCGCGGCGTCCGGCCGCCTCTTGCAGGCCGCCGCGGCAGCTCGGCAGGATACCCGACCGGCGAGTGACCTCAAAGCGGCCCATGCCAATGCCCCGGCTGCGGGTTCTCTTCGGAGCCAAGGGTTTTCTCCCTGCGGCTTCAGTTCTTCCGCGGCCGAATCTCAGCGAGGATTCTCGCAAACTCCGCCGGCTGCACGGGCAGCGGCAGCACCTTGCGGCGGACATCGACCTTCGCCGCGGCCACCACATCGGCCTGCTTCGGGCTGGCGAGCAGCACCGCGGGCACGTCGGAGAGATACGGCTCCGTTGAGAGCCTGTTGAAAGCCTCCACCGCCGCCATCCCGAGTTCTCGGCTGCTGATCACCAGCACGTCTGCCGGCAGCGGCGTGGCCGAAAACCGGGCCACGGCCCGCTGCGGGTTTTCCGTGAACAGCACTCGGTAGCCGAGCTTCACGAAAAAGTCTCGGAGAACCTGCTGGGCCTTCTCTCCGGACTCCACCAGCATGACCGTTCCGTTGGAGACCACGCCAGCCCCGGGAGTCGCCGCCTTCGGCCCGGCCGCCGCGGGGGCGGGTGACGACGTGCCTTCGCTCGACGCCAGGCGGGCAATCACGGCCTCGAGGGCAAGCTTGACGTCGGTCGCCGTCTGGAACCGCTCGATCGGATCGGTGTGCATCATCCGCGAGACGACGTCGACCACGTCACGGGGCACCTCCGGAGCTCGCGTTCCCAGCGGCACCACCTGCGTGAACCGCCGCGGATCGCCCCGGACGCTCCGATCGCGGGATTCCGTCAGCGGCGCGGCGCCGGCGAGCGCGAGGTAGGCGACGCTGCCGAGAAAGTAGATGTCGCTGCGGACGCTGTCGTCGCGAACCCCAGCCATCTTCTCGAGCGCGACGTAGTCGATCGTCCGCGGCTTCTCGACGCGGCCGAGCACCTTGTCGCCCGATTCGTCGACGCCGGCCAGACCGAAGTCTACGAGCTTGGCGCGGCCCGTCGACGAGATGATCAGATTGGAAGCCTTCATATCGCGGTGCGTGACGCCGCGGCGATGGGCGTATTCCAGGCCGCAGACCGCCTGATGGATCAGGTCGACCACCCGCGGCGCATCGACCGCGCCCCGGATCTTCACCAGTTCGCGGAGCGTCTGACCCTCGACGAACTCCATCGTGAGGTAGCTGGCGCCATTCTCCTGGCCCACGTCCTCGATGGCGACGATGTTGGGATGCCGCAGTAGCCGGCCCATCTCTCCTTCGTGCTGGAACGCGCGGCACTTCTCGGGATCGTTCGAAAATCGATTCCGCAGCACCTTCACGGCCAACACGGCGCCGGTGTCGCGGTGGATCGCCCGATAGACCCGGGCGAAGGAGCCCGCCCCGATTTGATACAGGATCTTCGCCCGGCCGTAGCCGTAGCCGCCACGCTCTCCCCGGAGCAGCCGCTCGAGCTGGAAGCCGGTGAGCAGTTCCCGCCGGACGAGCGTCTGGCCAAACGCCTCGGCATTCAACGCATGGCCACCCGACTCGGAGAAGGCCTCGTTGAGCGCGGCGGCCGGCACGAGCTCGAGGTCGGCCACGAGGTGCAGCAGGTTGTCGGCCGTCGACGGCTTCATGAAACGACAGAACTGACAGGAAACGACGGGGTAGGCGGGCCCGAACACAGGCGCTCGATTCACCCCCATGAAACCACGGATCGCCGCATTTTGCGACCTCATCGCCCATTTCCCCCATCTCATCTAGAGCCAGCCGTGCACGGACTGCTAGAAGCCACTCTGCTCCTCCTTTTCGGATCGCCATGGCCTTGCCCATTCCCCCACCCGTCGCGGCCCCGGTTTCCGCCCGCAGCCCCCGCCGCGTCGGCCTCGGGCTGGCGCTCGCTGCCGCTCTGACCATCGCCATCAGCAGCCGGTGCGGACTGGGTGGCGAGGTTCAGGATGACTACGAAACCGCGGCCACCACCTGGACCACCGCGGCCGGCGTGGGCCGCATGATCGCCCACGAGCGATCGGCCACGGCGCCGCACCGGGGTCGCTCCTGCGAGCGGCTCACGATCGACGCGGCGCCGGGGCAGCCGCTCCGCATTGAAACGCCGATCGGACCGGCGGCGGTGATCGACGAACTCCGGGTGAGCGCGTGGGTGCGGGCGAGCCGTCCCGACCTGCGGCTGGCGGTGCGGGTGCAGCTGCCAGGCTGGATCTCGACGCGGACGGGGCGGCCCGTGGAGGCGCTCGTGCCCGGGGGAACGAGCACCGATATCGACCGCTGGCAGCTGCTGGCCGTGGACGGCATCCCGCAGGCGCTCACGCGGCAACTACCGGCGCTGCGGCTCGAGCATGGCCCCGGCAAGCCCGATGCTGCGCGGGCCACGCACCTCGTGCTCGACGCGCCGCCACTGCCCGGCCGCATGGAGATCGCGGTCGACGACCTGCACCTCTCGGGCGTGCTGCCGCCCCCGCAGTTGGCCGCGGCCGCAGCGGCGATCGTCGACCCACTGGTGATCCCCGCGGCCGCCGCCGCCCCGGTCGAGGTCGATCCCCCCGCGGGCCTGTCGCGGGGCGTGCTCGATGTCGACGGCCTCCCCTTCTTCCCGCGGTCGATCGATTGGAGCGGCGAACCACTGGCGATGCTGGCGGCGCTGGGTTTTAACTGCGTGCGGTTTGCGGAGCCAGCATCGGCCGAGCAGCTCGTCGAGGCGCGGCGGGCGGGAGTGTGGGTGATCTGCCCACCGCCGCCGATCCCCGACATCGACGTCCGCGATCCCGAGTCGCTGCCGATGCTCCGCAACTGGGACCGCGTGCTGATGTGGGACCTCGGCACCGGCTTGTCTGAGACCGACCTCGAGCCGCTCGCCGAGCAGGGCCGACGGGTGCGGGCCTGCGACCCGCGGGCCGGACGTCCGCTGATCGGCTCGGCCGACTCGGGGCTCCGCAGCGTGTCTCGACACCTCGACATGCTCGTCGCCCGCAAGACGGTGCTGGGCACGAGCCTCGAGCTGGTCGATTATCTCAAGTGGCTGCGGGAACGGCCTCGGCTCGCCCGGCCGGGCACGCCGCTGCTGGCGACGATCTCGTCCGAAATCGATCCGCGGGCCGCCAGCCAGGCCGCCGCCATCGCCGGCATCGGCGGGCGGGGGCTGGCCGTTGACGGCGAGAGCCTCTCCCTCGCCGCCTTCTCCGCCGTGGCGGCGGGCACGCGGGGCATCCTCTTCACCTCCACCCGGCGGCTCGACGGCGACGATCGCGAGGCGCGGGCCCGCGCGACGGCCACGCGGGAGATGAATCTCCGGCTGCAGGTGCTGGAGCCGTGGGGCGCCGCCGGCCGGTTCGCGGCACAGGCGCAGACCAGCAGCGACGAGGTGCAGGCCTTCGTGATGGAGGCCTCGCGGGCCCGGATGGTGGTGGTCTGGCGGTGCGTGCAGGGCTCGCAGATCGTGGCCCGCCGCTACGCCGGCAGTGACCTGCCGCCCAACGAGGCGCCGCTCACGATCCTGGTGCCCGGAGTGCCCGAGGCTCATCAGGCCTGGGGCGTGGCCGCCGGCGGCCTGGAGCCCCTCAGGCAGCAGCGGGTGACCGGCGGCGTGTCGGTGACGCTCGACGACTTCATGACGCACGCGATCATCCTCTTCAGCGG
>CAJBSQ010000690.1 GCA_903958265.1 uncultured Planctomycetaceae bacterium | reverse complement strand
CCAAGAGCCTGGAGGCCTACCAGCAGGAGACGGGCCGGGCGGGCCGCGACGGGCTGGCGGCGGAGTGCCTGCTGCTCTACTCCTCGGCCGACGTGTTCAGCTGGGAATCGCTGGTCCGCAAGAGCGCGGCGGAGTCGGACCTCGATCCCGACGAGCAGGAGCGGCTGATCGCGTCGCAGGCCGAGCATCTCCACGCGATGCGGCGCTACGCGCAGGCCGCCCGCTGCCGCCACGCGGCGCTTTCCGAGTATTTCGGGCAGGGCTATTCCGCACCATCCTGCGGCGCCTGCGATGTCTGCCTCGGTGAGACGGAGAACCTGCCCGATGCGACCGTCGTGGCGCAGAAGATTCTCTCCTGCGTGGCCCGCGTGCAGGAGCGGTTCGGCGTGCGGCACGTCTGCGAGGTGCTCCGCGGAGCGAACACGGATGCCGTTCGCCGCTTCGGTCACGAGCGGCTCTCGACCTTCGGCCTGCTGGCCGCACTCGATCAGCGGGCCGCCGAAAACCTCGTCCACCAGCTGCTCGACCAGGAACTCCTCGGCCGAACGGGAGGAGACCGTCCCGTCGTGACCCTCAACGACCGCTCCTGGGAGGTGCTCCGCGGCGGCCGGGAGGTCGTGCTGCTCGAGCCCCGGACGCGGAAGGCGAAGGCCTCGCAGGCCGACACCGACGACTGGCGGGGCGTGGACAGGGACCTGTTCGAGCGGCTGCGGAAGTGGCGGCGGCAGATCGCGGAGGCCCGCGGTAAGCCCGCCTGGACGATCCTCGACGACAAGGCGCTGCGGGCGATCGCCCGAGAGAAGCCCGATTCACCCGCCGCGCTGCTGCGGTGCAAGGGCATCGGCGAGAAGCGGCTCGCCGACTTCGGCTCCGAAATCCTCGACCTCGTCGGCGGCGGCAGCGCGGGGTAAGGTGTCGTTTAGAAAACTCCGCGGAGCGGCGACGAGCCGCCCCCGAGCCGGCCCCAGTGGACTGACCTCTCTTCCGGAGTGACCCTCTCGACCATGTCCACCATCACCACCACCCTCCACCGCCTTGGCCAGAGCCTGTGGCTCGACACCATCACGCGGACGATGCTCGACGACGGCACCCTCGCCCGCTACGTCCGCGATCTCGCAGTCACCGGGCTCACGAGCAATCCCACGATCTACAACCTCGCCGTCAAGGGGAGCGACGCCTACGACGCGGCCATCGCCGAGAAGGCCCGCCGCGGGCTCTCCGGTGAGCAGCTGTTTTTCGAACTGGCGATCGAGGACCTGACGCGGGCCGCGGACCTGTTCCGGCCGGTCTTCGACAGGAGTGGCGGCGTCGACGGCTGGGTATCGCTCGAGGTGTCGCCGCACCTGGCCTACGACGCCACCGCGACGCTCGCCGCGGCCAGCGATCTCTGCGGCCGAGCCGGCCGGCCCAACCTGTTCATCAAGATTCCGGGCACCCCTGCGGGGCTACCGGCGATCGAGGAGGCGATCGCCGCGGGTGTGCCGGTCAACGTCACGCTGCTGTTTACCCGCGAGCAGTATCTCGCGGCGGCCGACGCCTACCTCCGTGGTCTCGAGCGCCGCGTCGACGCCGGCCTCTCGCCGAGGGTCGGCTCGGTTGCATCGCTGTTCATCAGCCGCTGGGACAACTCGTCGGCGGCCGACCTGCCCGAAACGCTCCGCCATAGGCTCGGAATCGCGATGGGCGAGCGGTGCTACAAGGCCTACCGCGACCTGCTGTCATCTGATCGCTTCCAACGGCTCGCCAACTTCGGCGCGCTACCGCAGCGGCTGCTCTGGGCAAGCACGGGAACCAAGGATCCGTCGCTCTCGGATCATCTCTACGTGCGGGCATTGGCTGCCCCCCACACGGTCAACACCATGCCCGAAAGCACCCTCCTGGCGTTTGCCGACCATGGCACACTCGGCGGCGTGCTCTCGGCAGGGGGTGGCACGGCCGAACGGATGCTCTTCGAGATCACCCGGGCCGGGGTGGACATCGACCTGCTGGGATCCCAGCTTCAGTCGCAGGGGGCTGCCGCCTTCGTGAAGAGTTGGGACGAACTGCTCCGCGTCATCGACGCGAAGGCGACGCCGCCACGCTGACGGTCGACCCATCGAGCCCGGTGCGGCGGGATCAGCCGCGGCGATAGAGCGTGTCAGACGGCGACTCGCCGAACTGTCGCCGGTACGAGCCGGCGAACCGGCCGAGTTCCCAGATGCCGTGCCGGGCGAGCACCCGCGCGACGGTGTCGTCGTGTGGGTCGCCCCCGCGGAGCGCCCGGCGCACCGTATGCAGTCTCCGCAGCTGCACATACCGCCGCGGCGACACGCCAAAGGTGTCGCTGAAGACCCGCCCCAGTGTGCGGGTGGTGACGCCCGCCTCCGTCGCGAGGTCGGCGATCGATCGGCCACCCATCGGATCGGCATCGAGGGCCGTCACGATGCGGCGGACCACCTCCATCCGCTCGATCTTCGGTCGCCCCAGGCTCGTTCCGGGCTCCACGTCCTGGGCCAGGCAGGCGGAGACGGCGGCGAGCAGCCGCTGCGACAAGCCCTCCGCAACGCTGGGCGACGCGAGATCCACCTCCGGTGCGGAAACCGCCCGTGTGATCAAGCTCGTGAGCCGTCGCACGTTGAGCGGATCCGCGTGGAGCACATGGCTGGCTGCCCCACGATCACCCGCCGAGATCGTGCCCGGCAGCGCGATCGAGCACCAGGCATGAGCCCGTTTCCGGACCTGAATGCAGAAGTCGGCCCCCGGTGGAATGACGAGCACCGATCCGTGGTCGCACCGCTCGCAGTTGGCCACCTGATGCCCCGGCTCGCCGAGCGGCATCCACAGCAGCGTGCCCTGATGGTTGTTGCCGCCAAAGCAGAGATTGCCTCCACCCTCGTATCCGAGCTGCAGCACGACCGAGCCGACGTTGCGGAAGGCAAGACGCCACTGGGGGGTCTCGACGCCGTCGCACGCGAGCCTGAGATCGGCACCGCGCACTGCCTCGCCCCAGGCGTCGAAGTCATCGAATGTCAGCATGCCGCCGTACCCCCTACCAGACCAGACACGGTTCCGCCCCGCATTTTTGTCCGAGCCTGCATTGCCAGCAGGCCGCTCAATCTGGCGTAATATGATGAAAGTATTCTGCCACCACGGGTTTTCGCAAGGGGTTTTCCCCCCAATCCAGAGTTCTCGCGGATGCCCT
>CAJBSQ010000689.1 GCA_903958265.1 uncultured Planctomycetaceae bacterium | reverse complement strand
TCAAGGTGGCTCGGCCCCCCTGCCAGGCACAGAAAAATCACCGCCTTGGCACGGGGCTGATGATGCCGCGGGAAAACGGCGCCGGGATAGCGGTCGCTGACGGGGCCGGGGGCGGCCGGCGAGGAGCCCGCCGCCAGTCCGTCGCGGGCGAGCAGTCCCGAGAGCGCGGCGCCGCCGAGCGACAGGCCCGATCGGGCGAGAAACGTGCGGCGGTGGATGGAAAAGGCGTCACTCATCATGCACCTGAAAACCTGAGGGCGAAAAAGGTGTCAGCCACCTTTTTCGCCGAGAAAAAGGTGGCTGACACCTTTTTCTCTCGAGGAACGTGCGGCGGTGGATCGAAAGGTCGGGTGTCATCAATACCTCGCGATGGCTTCGTGGAGGTTGAGAACGGCTCTGGCGGTTGCGGTCCAGGCGGCGAGATCCCGGTCGTCGAGGCCCGCGGCGCGGGGGGCGACGCCCACGGCGAGCAGGTCGGCCGCGGCCTGCGGGTTGGCGGCGTAGTCGGCGCGACGGCGGTCGAGGAGCCCCTTGGCGATCAGGAGTTCCGTGGCGTCGGGGCCGCGGGAGAGTGTCCGCTTCCAGAGAAATGCGAGCCGGTCGTCGTCGGAGTCGCCGCCGTCTTGGATCGCGAGTTCGGCGAGCTTGCGAGCCGCCTCGACGAACGTGGGATCGTTGAGGAGCACGAGAGCCGCCTTCGGCGTGTTCGACCTCATCCGTGTGGCGGTGCATTCCTCGCGGGTCGGCGCATCGAAGGCGAGCAACTGGGGATGGAGAAACATCCGCTGCCAGTGAACATAGAGCCCCCGCCGCCACTGGCGGTCGTCCTTGTCGGATGAATACTCGCGTGCCGGGAAGTTGAGGTGCTGGTAATAGCCCGCCGGCTGGTAGGGATGCACGCTCTCGCCGCCGAGCCGCTCCACGAGCAGGCCGCTCGCGGCGAGCGCCGTGTCGCGGATGTTTTCCGCCGGCAGCCGCCAGCGGCCCTGCCGGGCGAGCAGCCGGTTGTCGGGATCCCGGGCCAGCAGCTCCGGTGAGGCGGCGGACGACATCCGGTAGGTCCGGCTGGTCACGATCGTGCGGACCAGATCGCGGATGCTCCAGCCGCGCTCCATGAACTCGAGCGCCAGCTCGTCGAGCAGCTCCGGGTGGTCGGGCAACTCTCCCTGGCCGCCAAAGTCGCCGGCGCTGCGGCACAGGCCCGCGCCGAAGAGGACCGCCCAGAGACGGTTGGCCGTGACCCGCGCCGTAAACTCGCCGATGCCGCCGTCGGTGACCGGTGCGATCAGCCAGCGGGCGAGGTCGGCCCGCGTGGCCCGACCCGACCCTGGAATCGTGCCGAGGAAGGCCGGGATCGCGGGCTCGACGACGGCGCCCGAGTCGTCCATCCAGTTGCCCCGAGGCAGGATGCGGACTGTCCGCGGCTCCGCGAGTGCTTTCGTAACCATCAGCTTGCGGTCGAGCGTTTTTCGCCGCGCCTTGAGCTCATCAAGCCGCCTGCGATCGGCGACCAGACTGTCAGGCTCGGGCTCCACCGGTTGGGCCCGCGGCGGCAGCACCAGGGCCGGCAATCGGCTCTGCAGCGAGTGGATTTCGGCGTCGAGCTGCTCGGCACCAGGCCTGTCGAACGGCCCGACGATCTGGACCTCGGGGGAGCGGATGGTCGGCAGCGCGTTGAGGTTTTGCTTGCTGAAACCTGCGTTTTCGAGGTGCTTCTCGTCGTCGATGTCGGCGAAGAACGCACCGAGCGTGTGGAAGTCTCTCGCCGTGTAGGGGTCGTATTTATGGTCGTGGCACTGCGCGCAGCCGACGGTCGCCCCCATCCACGCGCCGGATACGTTGCGGATCCGGTCGGCCTGGTAGATCGCCCGGTATTCCTTGGCCTGGAGGCCCCCCTCATGCGTCGTCTGGAGGAGGCGGTTGTAGCCGCTGGCGAGCACCGGATCCTCGGGGTGCTCGCCGGCTCGCGGGCCGACGAGATCGCCGGCCAGTTGCAGTTCCGTGAACCGGTCGAAGGGCACGTCGTCGAGGAACGCCTTGATCACCCAGTCGCGATAGGGCGAGATGTTGTGGGGCTGGTCGCCGTGGTAGCCGACGGTGTCGGCGTAGCGGACGATGTCGAGCCACCAGGCCGCTAGCCGCTCGGCGTGTCGGGGCGAGACGAGCAGGCGATCGACCAGCCGCTCGTAGCGGTCGGGCCGGATGTCGGCGAGATACTCCTTGACCTCGGCGGGCGACGGAGGCAGGCCCGTGAGATCGAAGGTCGCCCGTCGCATGAGGGTGAGCGGGTCGGCATCGTGAGCGGGAGCGATGCCCTCGGCCTCGAGTCGGGCGAGCACGAAGGGATCGATCCAGTTCACAGGCCAGGAAGCGTCTTTCACCGCCGGCGGTCCGTGCCGCCGGGGCCCGACATACGCCCAGTGCGGGGCATAGGGGGCGCCGGCCGCGATCCAGGCCGCCAGGACTTGCTTCTGCTCGGCCGTGAGCACGTGGTTGCTCTCGGGTGGCGGCATCACCACATCGGGATCGGTCTCGTGCAGCCGAGCGACCAGTTCGCTCTCCTCGGGGTGGCCCGGCACGATCGCCCGGCTGCCGCTTTCGAGTTCCGCGACGGCCGCGTCACGGTCATCGAGCCGCAGGCCCCCGCGGCGGTCGTGCTCGTCGGGGCCATGGCAGGCGAAGCAGTTATGCGACAGGATCGGCCGGATCTCCCGGTTGAAATCGGGAATCCGATCGGCCGCGGCGGAAGACACCAGGCACGCCACGGCCAGGGCGGCCGCCGCGCTGGCGACCCCCCGGGGGCGGCGGGCAGGTTCCGGACATAATTCCATGGATCAGCCTCGAAACCCTCGATCCTAGCCTCTGGCAGTCTCGCTGGCACCTCGGGGGCACGCTCGTTGACGCTGTCGGACCGTGAACGTAGATTCGGGCGGCTTTCCCGGCGAAAAACTGCCGGTTGCTCCCCGTTCCCTCATGAAAGGCATCGACCAGCCCATGGCCACCTCCCTCGGAAAGAAGTCCGCCGCCAAGAAGTCCGCCAAGAAAGCGGGAGCCAGTGGGGGGAAGTCGGGCCGGATGATTTACTACTTCGGTGCCAAGCGGTGCGACGGCGACGGCACCATGAAGGCCCTGCTGGGGGGGAAGGGGGCCAACCTTGCCCAGATGACCAAGATCGGGCTGCCCGTGCCCCCCGGCTTCACGATCACCACGCAGGTCTGCATCGACTACTACAAGCACGGCAAGAAGTTCCCCAAGGGCCTCGAAGACGAGGTCGCCGCCGCCATGAGGCTGATGGAGAAGGAGACGGGGAAGAAGTTCGGCTCTCCCGCCAACGCCCTGCTGGTCAGCGTTCGCTCCGGTGCCCGCGACAGCATGCCAGGCATGATGGACACGATCCTCACCCTCGGCCACAACGTTGAGACCGTGAAGGGTCTCGCGGCCGCCACCGGCAACCCCCGCTTTGCCTACGACTCCTACCGCCGCTTCATCCAGATGTACG
>CAJBSQ010000688.1 GCA_903958265.1 uncultured Planctomycetaceae bacterium | reverse complement strand
GAGGGCGGGTAGGCGAAGGGGGTCGGCGAACGCTCGCGGAGCCTTGGGCGTATCCTCGCCCGGCGACGCGACTTTTGCCGCCCCCGAGCCGGCGAGATACCAAAGTCGGATGCGATCGAGGGCTCTCACGGGCCGTGCGGTGTGCGAGACTGGGGCTCCCGGCATCGCCCCTGCGACTTTGCCACGGGTCGGCCGTTGAACGTCTTCACCCGGAGCCGCGTCCTGCCATGCCACTGCCCCTGCGCCTGCTGCTCCTCTGCCTCGCCTCGGCCTCCGCCGTCTGGGCCGCCGAATCCGCCACGGCCATCGGCGGCCGCTGGTCGCTCGAGCCTGGCCATGCCAAGCCGAGGTACCTGTTCCGCGACGCCGACCGCGAGGTCGACCTCTTCTCCTACCATCAGAGCGACTCAAACTCGGATGGCATCGATGAAGTCGGCCTGCGGCACGAGGGGGGCTTCCTCGTGATGGAGAGCCAGGGATGGCCCAACCACCCCACGGCGACGTTCCCCAACAGCGGCAACCCCAACACGATCCAGGTGCAGGAGTTCACATTTCGACTGCCATTGGAGCCGCAAAAGGCCGCCGAGATCACGCGGCTACCGATGGGACCGATCGGCGTGGCGCTCAACGGCGTGGTGTTCTTCAATCCCTTCGAGCAGGGCGGGATGAACGCCGTCGAGGGCTACTCGGAGGTCTGGCTCGACAGCTGCTGCGGCCATCCGCAGCAGACCGGCGTCTACCACTACCACAAGTATCCGACCTGCGTGAAAAGCCCGTTCCCGGACGACGGCACGCGGCATTCACCGGTGATCGGCTTCGCGTTCGATGGATTCCCGATCCACGGGCCGTACGAGTCGGACGGCGTGCTGGCGATGGAACTCACCGGCGACGCGGCGCTCGACGTCTGCAACGGCCACGACGATGCCGAGCGGGGCTACCACTATCACGTCACGCCGGGCCGCTTTCCCTACGTGATCGGCGGCTATCGCGGCGTGCCCGAGCCCGCCAACAACCGCGGCCTCCGCCGGATGGTCGCCGGGGCAATCGAGGACAACGCCGAGGGGGAGAGCAGACTGGAGCCCGTGATCGTCGAGGTCCGTCCCGGCAGCGTCACCCGTGGCGGACGCCGGGAGGTGACGCTCGTGCTCGACCCGCGCGAAGCCACTCGCGGCCCGATCCCGGCCGAGCCGCCGGCATGGGTGCAGTTTGGCCCCTACGAGGCGGTGGCGATCGCCCGCGAGGGCAACACCGTGACGGCGACGATCGACGTGCCGGCCGACGCGTCGCTCGGCATGCTGCTCGATTGCCACCTGGAGTTCGAGGCCGGCCGGCGCACGCGGGCCGTCAAGAAAAACGCCGTCCTGAGGATCGTGGAATGAACCGTCTCACTCCCTTGCTCGCCGCTTTCCTGCTTGCCACAGCCACCATCTCCGCCGCCGAGTGGCCAAGGTTCCGGGGGCCGAAGGGCCTCGGCATCGGCACGTCGGCGGTGCCGCTGGAGTGGGGCGACGACAAAAACCTGCGGTGGAAGACGCCGCTGCCAGGCCCGGGCTCGTCGAGCCCCGTCGTGCACGGCGACGACGTGTTCGTGACCTGCTACTCCGGCTACGGCATCGCGGGCGACGGGGCGACAGAGGCGAAGCTCGTACGGCATCTTGTCTGCGTCGACCGCACGACGGGCGTCGAGAAGTGGCGGCGCGATGTGCCCGCCGACCTCCCAGAAGACGCCTACGAAGGCTTTCTCACCGAGCACGGCTACGCCAGCAGCACGCCGGTCGTCGACGCCGACGCGGTCTACGCCTTCTTCGGCAAGAGCGGCGTGATCGCCTTCGACCGGCAGGGGAAGGAGCTCTGGCGGGTGGCGGTCGGTAAGGAATCGAGCAACCGCCACTGGGGATCGGCGTCGAGCCTGATCCGGCACGGAGACCTAGTGATCGTCAACGCGGCGGAGGAGAGCCAGTCGATCCGTGGGCTCGACCGGCGCACCGGACGCGAGGTGTGGAAGGCAGAGGCGGCGGCTCTCGAACTCGCCTACGGCACGCCCGCGATCGCAACGCTGCCCGATGGCCGGGAGGAACTCGTGCTCGCGGTGCCTGAGGAACTCTGGGGGCTCGATCCGGCAACGGGCAAGATCCGCTGGCATGCCACGCACCCGCTCACCGGTAACGTCTCCCCCAGCGTGGTCGTGGATGGCGACGTGGTCTACGTGTTTGGCGGCTTCCGATCGGCCGGGTCGCTCGCTGTCCGCGCCGGCGGCCAGGGCGACGTCACGAAATCACACGTCCTCTGGATCAGCAAAGTGAGCTCCTACGTGGCCACGCCGCTGCTCCACGATGAGCACCTCTACTGGATCGACGACCGCGGCCAGGCGTTTTGTGCGAAGGCCGCGACGGGCGAGCAGGTCTATCGCAGCCGCGTGGCCGAGATCGCCGCGGGGGGTAGGCCGGTCTATTCGTCGCCGGTGCTCTCCAACGGCCGGCTGATCGTCGCCACTCGCTGGAGCGGCACGCTGATCCTGCCTGCCGCGCCGGCCTTCGAAGTGCTGGCCTGCAACCGATTCGCGGGTGACGACAGCGATTTCAGCGGCACACCCGCGATCACCGACGGCTGCCTGTTTCTGCGTTCCGGCCGGTTTCTCTACTGCGTGGCCGAGGGCCCCGAGCCGCGGCCGTAACTTTTCCCACGCCTCGCCGTTGAAACTCTGGCAAGGCACCCCGCTCTTTTTTGTGTCAGGAGATTCCACCATGAGACACCGCATCGCTTTCGGCATGGTCACGATCACGCTCCTCGGCGCGGCGTTCGCGACGGCGCTCGCCCAACCGCCAGCGGGCCGCGACGGCCCGCCGCCCCCGGGCCGGGGCGACGGCCTCCGCGACGCGCTCGATACCAACGGCGACCACGAACTCGACGCCGACGAGATCAAGAACGCATCCGCGAGCCTGGCGAAGGCCGACAAGAACGGCGACGGGACGATCGACCACGATGAGTTCCGCCCGCCGCTGCCGCCGATCCCGCGGGGCGGCGGGTTTCGCGGCCCGCCGCCGTCTCCCGAGGGCGAGTCGGATTCGCGGCCCGGTCGCGACCGCGGATCCCGGGGCGCGGGCCGACCGCCGCGCGAGGGCGGCGCTGGTGGGGACGGCCCACCGCGAGGCGAGGGGGGGCCCTCGCCAGAGCGGTTTGTGGAACGCGCCCTGTCGTTTGATGCCGACGGCGACGGCAAACTCGACAAATCCGAACTGGAGCAGTTTGCCGGCGAAGTGATGCAGCGAATGCGTGCCGGCATGGCCGAGCGGGGAGTGGGCCCCGGGGGAGAACGGGAGCGTCCTCTCCGCGAAGGT
>CAJBSQ010000687.1 GCA_903958265.1 uncultured Planctomycetaceae bacterium | reverse complement strand
GCGACCGGCTCGTGGGCAATGCGGCTGCGGACGAACTCCATGGCGGGGGCGACAACGACGTCCTCCTCGGTGCCGGCGGTGCGGATGCCATCTCAGGTGACGCGGGCAACGACCAGATCGAGGGGGGCGACGAAGCTCGCGGACCGGGCGGAGCGCCGGTTGGCGACGCGATCGCCGGCGGCGACGGCGACGATGTGATCATCGCCGGCGCGGGCGACGACGACGTCGATGCGGGATTCGGCAACGACACGGTGGACGGTGGCGCGGGCGACGACAAGCTCCAGGGCGGCGCCGGCAACGACAAGCTCTACGGCCGCGAGGGCGACGACCGCATCTACGGCGACGACGCCATCGGCCTGATCACCGCCACGGGCGCCTCGATCGGCGACGGCAGCGCCGTGAACGTCAACGCCGACCTGATCGAAGGCGGCACAGGCTTTAACTACCTCTCCGGCGGCCCCGGCTACGACATCCTCTACGCCGACAGCGAATCCGCAGGACCGGGGGCCGCGGCGGTGCACGCGCCAGTCGACGTCGTGGTTCGCTCGACGACCGCCGGCAGGGGCTTCACCACGCCGCTGATCGCCACCGGCTGGGCGGAGGATGAGGCCGGGCGGGGCAGCCGCCTCTTCAAGGCGGTGATCCTCGGCGGCGAGGGCAACGACACCATCTACGGCACCGCCGGCCGTGACTACATCGACGGCGGCTTCGACAGCGACCTGATCGAGTTTGGCAGCGGCGACGACTACGTGCTCGGCGGCCCCGGAAGCGACGCCATCGTGGTCACGACCGACGCCACGCTCGCCATCACCGGTGGCGACGCGACGATCTTCGGCGGCGACGGCCGTGACGTGGTCGACGGCGGCGCGGGGGCAAACTGGATCGAGGGCGGCCCCGGCGACGACTCGATCTTCGCCCGCCAGGGGGCCGACACGGTCCATGGCGGCACCACCGCGATCGGCTACCAGCACTACCTCGACGATCGCACGCACGGCCGCGCTGTCGAGGAGTCGATCCACGGGGGCTTCCGGGCCACCGTGGCCGCCGACTCGTGCGGGCCGGAGATCTTCTTCTATCCGGAGGTCTATCCGGCGGAGGAGCGAAGCCCGATCACGGGTTTCATCTTCGAAGACCTCGATGCCGACGGTGTCCGCGATGCCGGTGAGCCCGACGCTCCGGGCAACCTTCAGTGGGGGCTGGTGGTGACCGATGCGACCGGCGGAATCGTGAGCATGGGCAACGCCGGGGGCGGCAAGTTCACTTCGCCCGCCGACGGCGACTACGCCTCCGGCCGATACGTCGTGTGGGTCGGCCGCTACCTGCTGGCCGGAGGGGTCATCGAGTCGATTCCGGCGGGCTGGGTGCCCTCCACGCCCTTGATCGCCGGCGTCTCGCTGGGCGGCGCATCGCCCGCGCCTCCGCCCCAGTTCGGCTACTACCGGCCAGGCCGACTCGCCGGCAGCGTGACGACGACGGCCAACCAGCCGGTGGCTGACGTCGTCGTCTACCTCGACGCGGATGCCGACGGAACGTACGACGCCGGCACCGAGCAGGTCACGACCACTGGCGCCGACGGCGCCTACGCCTTCGCCGACCTGCGACCTGGCGATTACCGGATCGCGATCGCCGACATCGCCGCCTGCGGCCGCGTCACCTCGCCCGCCACCGCAACCCACGCGGTGACGCTCGCGAGCGGCGGATCCGCGACGGCCTACGACTTCCGGGTCACGCTCAACACGGCGCCGGTGGTCGACGGCGTGTTCGTCGGCACCGACACGCAGGCGATCACCTGGACGAGCATCGCGGGCGGCGCCGCCCAGTTGACCGCGATCCCGGCCGCGGAGCACCACTACCTGGCGTTCGAGATCTGCACGACGGCCAGCCCGCTGACGATCAAGCAGGGAGCGCAGCTCGTGCGGACCGACGCCACCCCGAGCCCCGAGTCGATCGCGCTCGTGCTCATGCCCGCTGATGCGGCCCGGCCGAACTGGGTTCGATACGAGATCGCGAAGGTGAGCGGCGGACGCACGCTCGTGCCAGGCCGCTACCGCGTGCTTCTCGACGACGACTCGGTGACGTCGGCCACGGGCGCCCTGCTCGACGGCGAGTGGACTACCGGCGTGTCGAGGTTCCCGTCGGGCAACGGCACGGCCGGCACCGCGGCGAAGAACCGCTTCGAGTTCGAGTTCGTCATCGGGGCGGCCGCCGCTGGTGCGTCGTTGATCGACGGGATCGTCGCGAGAGGCATGGCACCGCAGCCCGCCACGATCCAAGGCACGATCTGGCAGCACGATCCACGCGAGGCAAACATCGGCCAGTCGGCACACGAAGTCGGCATCGGCGGACAACTCGTGATCGTCACCGATGGGGCCGGGGTGGTGCAGTCGGTCGTCACCACCGCCCCCCTCGACGTCGATGGCGACGGCCGCATCCAAGCGACGGAGCAGGGGGGCTTCCGGCTTTCGAATCTCTCCCCCGGCAGCTACACGATTCAGCAGATGCCAACCGTCCCCTGGCGGCAGGCGACGCCGGGCGGCGTCTGGCAGGAGGAGCAGCTCTTGTCGATCGGATTCGACGCGTCCGACTCGAATGCCGCGAACTGGAAGAGCATTCTCCACACGATCGATCCCGACACGCAGGTCGCGACGAAGGTTCGCGAGTTCGGGGAGTTCGAAGCCCGCGACCTCGCCGCGCCCGCGGCGGGAGTGATCTTCATCACCGGCACGGCCCGCAGCGGCCCCGCGATCGGCACGCATCGGCTCTGGCGGTACGACACGGTCACGCAGGCGCTCGTCGATCTCGGCCAGACGCCGGGCATCGCGCCGCTCGTCGGGTTCGACGCCCTCGACGACGCCACGCTCATCGGCACGAACAACGACGGCATCTTTCTTTATGACATCGCCACGGCACGGTGGACCGCAAAGGGGGCGATCCTGACCCAGGACGACGTCCGCTACTACCCGGTGGGCGACGTGGCCGTGGCCGGCGCTCGAAAGGTGTGGGCCATCGCCGTGCCGCAGAAGCCCGACAATCCCGGTGCCGCCGTCGATCAGGCGCTGGTGCTGCTCGATCCGACCGTGGAGGTTGGCAACGCGACGCTCGTGCGGCTCCTGAGAACCAACAATGGCGCGACCACCATCTCCGACACGGAGCCCGTAATCGGCCTGGAGACGAATCCGCTGGGCGGTCTGTTCGGCCTGACCCGCTCCGAGAGACTCTACGCCATCGAGACGGCCGTGGGCGGAGGCTCCACCTGGCTCGGAAACAAGCAGGTCACCAATCTTCCCGACCTCTCGGCGGGCGGCCTGGCCTGGATGCCGGGGGGCCTCGTCCCCGACTTCGGCCGCGACGAGTTCGTGATCACGGTTTCGGCCGGCCAGACGGTCACGATCGGATTCGGCGACGTGCCCGATGCCGTGCTCCTGCACGACGGTGACGACTTCATCGACGGCGGCTGCGGCGATGACGTTGACGCGCTCCATGGCGACGACGGCGACGACCTGCCCGCCAACGTGATCACCGAGGGCGGCAAGGACTGGATCCGGGGCCGCGGCGGCAACGACTGGATCGCGGGGGGCCAGCGCGGTGACCGGCTCTTCGGCGACGAAGGTGACGACCGGATCTTCGGCGGTGCCACGGAGCCAAACTGGATCGACGGCGGCGACGGCAACGACTCCCAACTCTACGGCGGCGCTGCGGCCGACGTGATCCTCGGCGGGGCGGGCAATGATGCCGACATCCGCGGTGGCGGCGGCGACGACCGAGTGTTCGGCGGCGCTGGGAATGACGTTCTCCGCGGCGGTACCGGCGATGACACGCTCGTCGGCGGCGCGGGCTTCGACATGGTCTTCGGTGAAGCGGGCGACGACACGCTCGTCGTGATCGATGCGCTGAGCGGCGGCGAATACGCCGCGAACCCGGCCGGCACGAAGCCCGACGCCTATGACGGCGGCGGCGACACCGACACGATCGTGGTGAGCGCCAACGCCGACACCGATCTCAGCGACGTCGACGTGATGCTCTACGGCGTGACGCACGCCATCGCCCGTATCGAGATCGGGCTGCTCACCGGCGGCAAGGACGGCAACACGATCGATGCCGCCGCCTTCAGCGGCGCGACCGCCATCCGCGGTCTGGGCGGCAAGGATACGCTCCGCGGCGGCTCGGCCGGCGACCGGATCTTCGGCGGCGACGGCGACGACACGATCACCGGCAACGGCGACAATGACTTCCTGTATGGCGACGCCGGCATCGACACGATCCACGGCAACGCCGGGATCGACCGGATCGAGGGGGGAGCGGCAGGCGACTCCCTCTTTGGCGACGCCGGCACCGACATCATCTACGGCGGCGACGGTGAAGACGCGATCAACGGCGGCGACGACGGCGATGTGCTCTTCGGCGAGGGCGACGGCGACACCATCGACGGCGGTGCCGGCGCCGACCGGATCGACGGCGGCGCGGGCTACAACCTGCTCCGCGGCGGCGCCGACAACGACACCTACGTGTTCGCCGGGGTCGTCGATGCCGTGGTGGTGGAGGCAGCCGGCGGCGGCACCGACACGCTCGACCTGACGGCCTGCACGGGCAACCTTACGATGACGATCGGGGACGCCTCGACCGGAACCTCGATCTATGGCTACTCGCCGTCCGTGTCGCTGCGGTACTACGACGACCAGATCGAGCGGGTCACGCTCGGCAGCGGCGATGACAGCGTCTATCTCGCCCCCGGCGTGACCACCGTCGCCCGGATCGACGCCGGCGGCGGCAGCGACACGCTCTCCTATGCGGGCTACGGCTGGAGCACGTCGCCCTGGGCTGTCGGCGTGACGGTCGATCTCGCGGCGGGCACGGCCACGGGCTTCACCGCCGGCGTGGCCTCGTTCGAGAACGCCAGCGGCGGCGCGGGCAACGACACGCTCGCCGGCACCGACGGCCCGAACACGATCGACGGCGGCGCGGGCAACGACTCACTCGTCGGCCGTGACGGCGACGACACGCTGCGGGGCAACACCGGCAACGACTCCCTCGACGGTGGCAGCGGCGACGACTCCCTCTGGGGCTGGTCGGGCACGAACACCCTGACGGGCGGCGTGGGGAACGATCTCTACGGCGTGTTCGAGGCAGGGCAGACCGACACGGTGGTCGAAGCGGTCGGCCAGGGCACCGACACGATCGACTGCTCGTGGGTGTACGGCACGGCGATCACCGTGAACATCGCCGCCACGATCGTGGCCACGTTCGGCCCATCGCGTGTGACGGCGGCCACGCCCGGGGCGATCGACCGGATCGTCGGCGGGAGCCAGGCCGACCGGTTCGTGCTTGCCCAGGGCTCGGCGTTCGCAGGCGCGCTCGACGGCGGCGGGATCGCCGGCTACGCCGACGACGACAAGAACACGCTCGACTACTCCGGCTGGGCGATTCCGGTCACCGTGAACTACACCGGCTCGCTCGACGCGTCGTTCGTCGGTACGGCCACGGGCACGTCGGGCGTGCGGTCGCTCTCTCACGTGATCGGCGGCTCGGCGGGAGACACGCTGATCGCCGGCGAGGGCACCCCGGCCTGGTTCGAGGGCCGCGGCGGCAACGACACGCTCACGTCGCGGGTACAGTACGACCGCCTGGAGGGGGGCGATGACGACGACACGCTCTCCGCGGGCGGCGGCAGCGACTGGCTCGACGGCGGGGCCGGGGCCGATCATCTCGACGGCGGCGCCGATGGCGACTGGCTCTATGGCCGCGCCGGCGACGACGAACTCCGCGGTGGCGGCGGCGACGACACGCTCTCCGGCGGCTGGGGCAGCGACCGGCTCGTGGGCGGAACGGGCAACGACTACTACGTTTTCGAGGATCTCTTCGGCCACGACACGGTCGTGGAGGATCCGAGTGCCGGAACCGATTCGCTGAACTTCGGCGCCGTGACGCTGCCGCTGGAGGTGCGGCTCGGCAGCGTGAACGTGACCGGCCCGGGCGAGTCGGTGACGTATGCGGGCAACTCGATCGAGGAGGTGGTCGGCGGAACGGCGGACGACACGTTCGTGATGACGGCACCGACTGTCGTGTTCAACGGCTGGCTCGACGGCGGCGGTGGCACCAACACGCTCCGTTACGACGATGCCACGCCCGCCATCACCGCGGCCGTCGCGGCCGGCCAGAAGCCCAACGTCTTCGGTGCGTTTTCGTTCGCGAGCGTGGTCGCGGTGCCGCCGGCCTCGATGATCGCGATCTCCGTTCCGGCGGGAACGACGACCACCGACGCGATCACGCGCACCGGAATCAGCCAGATCGTCAAGCAGGGCGCCGGCACCCTGGTGCTCGATCGGACCAACAGCCACAGCGGCGGCACGCTCGTCGAAGCGGGCGAGGTGATCGTCAAGAGCGTGTC
>CAJBSQ010000686.1 GCA_903958265.1 uncultured Planctomycetaceae bacterium | reverse complement strand
GGCACGGTGAAGCTCGACGACATGGAACAGGCCGACTGCGTGTTTCTGATCGGCGGTAACCCGGCGAGCAACCACCCGCGGCTAATGCGGACGCTGATGATGGTCCGCCGTCGTGGCGGAAAGGTGATCGTCGTCAACCCGATCATCGAGACGGGGCTCGTCAACTTCTCCGTGCCGAGCGATCCGTGGGCGCTCCTCTTCGGGGCCGAGATCGCGAGCACCTACGTGCAGCCCCACGTTGGCGGCGACCTGGCGCTCGTCTACGGTCTGATGAAGCGGCTGCGGGAACTGCACGCGGAGCGGCCGACCGGGCGCGCTGCCGCCGCCCCGATCGGGGGTGGCGACGGGGCCGAACCGATCGTCGATGAGGCGTTTCTGCGGGAGCACTGCACGGGCTGGCCGGAGCTCGCCGCGCGGCTCGACGCCCTCTCCTGGGACGAAATCGTGGCGAAGTCGGGCGTGACGAGGCGGGAGATCGACGGCATGGCTGAGCAGTATGCCGCCAGCTCCCGGGCCGTGTTCGCCTGGACGATGGGGGTGACCCACCACCTTCACGGTGCGGCCACCGTGCAGGCGATCGCGGCGCTCGCCCTGATGCGGCGAATGGTGGGCCGGCCCGGGGCGGGGCTGCAGCCGATCCGTGGCCACTCCAATATCCAGGGCATGGGCACGGTGGGCGTCACGCCGACGCTCAAGCAGGCGATCTTCGATCGGCTGCAGCATCACTACGGCGTGACGCTGCCGACCACCAAGGGTTACGACACGCTCGAATGCCTCGACGCGGCGGAGCAGGGGGGCATGAGGTTCGCCTTCTGCCTCGGAGGCAATCTCTACGGCTCGAGCCCCGACGCCTCCTTCACCAAAAGCGCGATGTCGAAGATCGACACCGTCGTCTACCTCAACACGTCGCTCAACACGGGACATGCCTGGGGCACCGGCGCCGAACAGACGATCATCCTGCCCGTGCTGGCCCGTGACGAGGAGCCGGAACCCTCCACGCAGGAGAGCATGTTCAGCTTCATCCGTCTCTCCGAAGGGGGGACGCCGCGGCATCCCGTCAGCGACGCAACGGGCCCGCGGGCGGAGGTGGCAATCATCGCCGAACTGGCGCTCCGCGTGCTCGGCGAGGAGAGCCCGGTGAACTGGCGGGACATGGCCCACACGACCACGATCCGCAGGGCCATTGCCGCGATCGTGCCGGGGCTCGAGCAGATCGCGGAGATCGACCGCACGAAGCGGGAGTTTTCAATCCCCGGGCGCACGCTCGACCGGCCCGCGTTTCCCACGGCCGACGGCAAGGCGTCATTGAAGGTTCACGACCTGCCCCCCTTGCCGGCCGGGCTGCAGTTGATGACGATCCGCAGCGAGGGGCAGTTCAACACGGTCGTCTACGAGGAGGAGGATCTCTACCGCAACCAGACCAGGCGCGACATCGTGCTCGTACACCCCGATGACGTGCAGGCATACGGCCTCGTGGATGGCGGCCGCTGTCGGATTGCGAGCGTGGCCGGTGAGATGCGAGGCCAGGTCGTGGCCGCCTACGACCAGATCCGGCCGGGCTGCGTGGCGATGTACTACCCCGAGAGCAACGTGCTGGTGCCCAAGGCGGCCGACCCACTCTCGCGGACGCCGGCCTACAAGAGCGTGGCGGTGACGATCGCGGCCGACGACGCGGTGGTGCAGGTCGCGCGGCCGCGGCCCGAACTGGTCGCCGCGGGAACTCCCCGCGAGAAGATGAACCAGTGCGGATAAACCGGGGCGGATAAACCGGGGACGGGAGCGAGTTTCGGTGGCCGACACACGCACCCGTCCCCGGTTATACGAAACTCGCTCCCGTCCCCGGTTTATTACG
>CAJBSQ010000685.1 GCA_903958265.1 uncultured Planctomycetaceae bacterium | reverse complement strand
CTTCTTCCACAGCGGGATCAGGCCGTCGATCCTTCGAGCATCTTTGAGCGCCACCGCAAAAGCAGGCTTTCCCGACTTCGTCTCCGCAGGGGCCGCAGCGGGAGTCGTCGCGGCCGGCGTGGCGGAGCTGGTCGGCGCGGGGGTGGTCGGGGCGGGTGAATCGGCCTTCACCGGCTCCGTCTTGGAGGGCTCGTCGCCGCGGGCCGCGGTCGGAATCGACATCGCGACCATGATCAGGCCGCATGCCACGATGCCCGCCACCTGTTTCCTGCGCCATCCCATCCTGCGCCATACCAAGTCGAGCATCAGCACACTCCCCTGAAAGCCGAAAAATCGTCGACGAAACCGCCCGTCGAAGCGTAGCATCGAGCTGCTGGGCAGACCAATTCCAGGTGCGGTGGCAACGCGATGCTCGATTTTCAGTCGCGGGAGTCGGATCTGCGGTCGATCTGCCGGACGTGGCTCGGGCCGAGGGCCGTCGAACTCGAGCGGCTCGATTCCGGTGGGTTCAGCGGTTCGGCGGTGATTCGCGTGCGGGAGCCGGGGGGCGACGGCGGATTCGTGCTGAAGTCGTTTTCCGCGGCGACACCGCAGGCGAAGATCGAATGGGTTCATGGCCTGATGCGGCACCTGCGGGCGGCCGGCCTTGCCGAGGTGCCGGAGGTGATGATGACTCTCGGCGGCGACACGATCGCCGTCGACGCCACGAGCCGTTCGTGGGAACTCGTGCGGTTTGTCGCCGGCTCGGCCACCGATTCGCCCACGCTCCCGCAGTCGCAGGCCGCGTTGAACTGCCTCGCCCGGGTGCACGTGGCCGCCGCCGCGATGTCTTCCGCGCCGCTGCACTGGGAGGTGCCCGCCGCCGTGCAGCGGCGGGTCGAACACGCCCAACGGCTGCTGGCAGCGCCGTGGTGCGGCCCGCTTCAGGGCGCGCCACGGGAGCTGACGCCGCTGCAGCGGGCGGTCTGGGACCTGCGCAACCGCGCCGCGGAGGCCTTCGAGGCCGCGGCTGGTACGGCGGCGGTCCAGCGAGTGGCGGCGGTGCGGCCCAGGCCGATGCCGGTGCAGGCGGTGCTCCGCGATATCTGGAGCGACCACGTGCTCTACGACCCGCTCCACCCCGATCGTGTGGCCGGCATGATCGACCTGCATGCTGCGGCCATCGACACGCCGGCCACCGATCTTGCACGACTCGTGGGCAGCTGGCAGCGGGCACTGGGAACCAGCCTCCGCGCTCGCTGGGGCGAGGCACTCGCTGCCTACGAGCTGGTGCGGCCGCTGCGGGAGGGAGAGCGAAGCCTCGTGCCGTGGCTGCATGCGACGGGCGTCGTGTGTGGCCTCGACAACTGGTTTCGATGGTCGCTGGCGGAGGCTCGGGAGTTTGTGCGGCCTGGGCAGGCTCTGGAGCGGATGCAGCGGCTTCTCGACCAGGTGCCCGAGTGCCTGGATGAGCTGAATACCGCGGCTCCTCCCGGAGTTTGACCGCTGAAAAGTGGAGTCTGTAGACTGCGAGCGTCGAAAACCCATGGACCGGGTCGCCGTGCCGCTCCTGCTGGAACGGCCTTTGGGCATTGTCACCCTCCCCGACG
>CAJBSQ010000684.1 GCA_903958265.1 uncultured Planctomycetaceae bacterium | reverse complement strand
CTGGCCTGGCAGCCGGGTGGTATGACGGTGATTTCAACTACGACGGCGTCGTGGACAGTCTCGACGTGGCCGACTTCCTGGCGAGCAATCTCTTCGACGCGGGTTCCTACCATGCGGCAGGTGGCAGCGTCGCGGCCGTGCCGGAGCCGACCGTCGCAGTGCTCGTAGGAGTCGCCGCGGGGCTGACGGCAGTCGCCCTCGCTCGAAAAACGTAGTCGACCTGCCATCGCCGCTGGTGGCTTCGAGAACAACGCCTACTCGTGGCAGCCGTTCGGCGACACCCCGTCGCGGGCCTGGAACGGCGTGACCTTCGATCTCGAAAGCCCCGGCCAGACGGATTTCACGCTCACCCTCACCAACACCTCGATCGCGGTCGGCAGCAGGCGTGTCTGCCACACGCTCGTGGCTCACCGGCCACTCATCAGCTCGGCAATGCTGGCGGAGGAGCCATTGGCCGGGCTATCCTTTTCCTTACCTCCACTCACATCCGCGGAACGCTTCCGAAGTGGGACGGCCAGAGCGTGTTCGTGACCGGCATGACGCCGTTTCACCACACGCTGTCGATCGGCTGAGTGCCCGCCTGGTTGTTTGAGTAATTGAGAGCCACTATGAAAACCAATCTGCTCCTGTGGTGCGGGGTCGTCGTCTGTCTGCTCGTGGTCGCCCCGCGGTCCCTGCGTGGCGCGAACGCCGAGCCAACGGTCGAGGACGGGACGGCCACGCTCGAGATCGACACCCGCGGCCCGAGCGTGCCCTACAGCCGGCTGATCTTCGGCGGCTTTCTCGAACACTTTGGCCGTCAGATCTACGGCGGCGTGTTCGAGCCTGGGTCGCCGCTCGCCGATGCCCAGGGATTCCGGACCGACGTTGTCGCGGCCCTGAGGGAATTACGGGTGCCGATCGTCCGTTGGCCGGGAGGCTGTTTCGCCAGCGGCTACCACTGGGAGTCGGGCATTGGCAAGCATCGCCTGCCCACCGAAGACATGGCCTGGGGCGTCGTCGACCCCAACACCTTTGGCACCGACGAATACGTGCAGCTCTGCCGGCTGCTCGACTGGCAGCCGTACATCTGCAACAACGCCGGCAACGGCACCGTTGCCGAGATGAAAAGCTGGGTCGAATACTGCAATGCCCGGCAGGGAAGGTATGCCGATGAGCGGGCGGGCAATGGGCACCCCCAGCCGTGGAACGTGCGGGTCTGGAGCATCGGCAACGAAAACTGGGGCGCGCACGAAATCGGCTACAAGCCGATCGAACAGTGGTCTCCGCTGGTGCTGGAGGCGGCGCTGGCCATGAAGGCGGCCGACCCCGGCATCCAGTTGTCGGCCGCGGCGTTGCCAGACCGAAAGTGGATGCTGCCGATGCTCGCGCAGGCGGGCGAGCACCTCGACTATATCTCCCTGCACAGTTACGCCCTGCCCCTGCACGGCCGTAATGACATGCCCGACTACCTCACCTGCATCATGGAGTCGGAGGGACCGGAAAAACTGATCGTCGGAGCCGTCGACATCCTCGAGGAGAGCGGACACCGTGGACGGATCAAGATCGCCTACGACGAGTGGAACCTGCGGAGCTGGCACCATCCGGGATTTCCCCGTCAGGCGGTGGCCGATGCCTCAAACCCCGAGGTGCAGGCACTCGTGGAAGCTCGCGAAAATAACGAGATCGCCTCGCAGTACACGATGGCCGACGCTCTCTTTAGCGCCTCCTTCTACAACTCCTGTCTGCGTCATGCCGCCGATGTGGGCATGGCCAACATCGCGCCGCTGGTGAACACCCGCGGACCGCTCCATGTGCACTCCCGAGGGATCGTGCGGCGGACACACTTTCACACGATGGCGATCTATGCCAATGAACTCGAGCCGCGGGTTGCGGCGACCAAGGTCGGCGCAGGGCCGCTGGCCCATGGCGATCGGCGGGTGGCCTCGGTCGATGCCGTTGCCACCGTGGATGAGAGCGGACAGAACATTGCCGTGGCGATCGT
>CAJBSQ010000683.1 GCA_903958265.1 uncultured Planctomycetaceae bacterium | reverse complement strand
GAAGACGTTTTCGTGGGCCTTCGATCCTGGGCTCGTCCGCTGGGCGACGCTCGGCTCGGCAGTGGCTTCGACCGGCGCGACGGCCTGGGACGACGTCAAGGTCGGCGCGCTCGCCGACGTCGGACCACCGCCAGCGATCCCGGTCGTGACGCTGCAGATCGTCGGCACGGCCTCGACCACCATTCCCGGCTGGAACCCGTCCCAGGCGGTCGATGGCAACGTGGGAACGGTCTATTCGTCGACGAGCCACGGTGCGACGGCCGTGGCCACCGAATGGGTGGCGCTCGACGTCGGGAAGGTCGCCACCATGTCGGGGCTGACGATCTACCCCCGCGGCAATGCCTGCTTCCCGGTGGATTACCAGATCCAATCGTCGACCGACATGGTCACCTGGACGACCGTGCCGGAAATGACCTTCACGGCCCAGACCGCCCCCACGACGAGCGTGACGCACACCTTCTCCACGCCGGTGCAGGCGCGGGGCCTGCGCATCTACGCCACGAAGCTGAGCTCTGATGGGTTCAACCACTACCTGCAGATCGCCGACATGCAGGTATCCGAGTTCCTGCCGTCTGATCTCCAGGCCTGGGTGAGCCCCACGGAACTTCGCGACAAGAAGGTGATCAACACGGGCATCTTCTCCCGAGTGAACTACGAGGATCCCGACTGGCCGTCGCCGCAGTATCTCGCCACCCACCCCGACTATCTCGCCAACACGCCCTTCGACGGCGTCACCATTCCGGTTCCGATCGATCCGACCTGGGCCGCCGCGCAGGGACTGGTGTCGCAGCCCTTGTACGGGCTCAACCAGCTCACCATGCTCAACGTGCCGATCCCATGGTCTGTGGTTGAGGACGCCGTCAACGATCTCAAACGGGTGCAGTGGGGCGACGTCACCGACAACTTCCTCTGGTATGGCTTCAGCGAGTTCGCCTCGGACGAAGACGCTGCCACCAAGTCTGTGCGGCCCGACAGTGCCGCCGACTGGAACGTGGTGGTCCAAAACGCGGTGCTCTGTGCCCGGATGTGCCGCGAGGCCGGCCTCAAGGGCTTCATGATGGATCCCGAGCAGTACGGCCGTTACCCATCGGGCGAGTATTACCCGTTCGGGCTCGGCACCGCAGAGACCTGGCGGGCCCGGGGTGAACAGTGGATCAACGCGGTGCAGGCGGAGTATCCGGAGATCATGTTGAACTCCTTCTTCACGTGGGGCCCCGAGAGCCAACCGGGCGGCTGGGCCGACTATCCCAATCTCGCGAACTTCATGAACGGCGTGCTGGCGGGCATCCAGGCGCCGGCCCGGATCATCCACGGCTGGGAGTCGACGTTCTGGTACGGCATGAACCGCACGATCGACGGCGTCTCAGCCCAGTTCGCCGGCGATCGCAACGTCTACGCCCAGACCCGTAGCGACATCCGCAACGTGTGGCGCAGCTACAGCGACAACCCCGAGAAGTACGACGCCTTCGTCGATGTCGGCATGGCCGCCTGGGTGGACAGCGACCCCTACAACCTGCCCGATGGCTGGCCACCGGGGTACCTCAACGATCCCGGCCCCTGGTCCAACCTCGCCGCCACGCTCGCCTACAGCGACGAGTATGTCTGGACGTGGAGCGAGCACACCAACTACCCGCAGACGCGGGGAGTGCTCAACCCGTTCCTGGCATCGATCGCGAACCGCACGTTCAACACGGGCAGCGAGCCCGCCGCCTCGTTCACCGAGGACTTCGCGGCGGACCCGATGAAAAATGGCTGGTCGTTCGACTTCAACATGCTCGACATCGGCCGCGACATCGGCCGGCCTTCGGTGACCATGACGACTGACTCCGTCGCCTTCGCCTGGGCCGAGGCGACGGGGAGCATCGTCGTGAGCGG
>CAJBSQ010000682.1 GCA_903958265.1 uncultured Planctomycetaceae bacterium | reverse complement strand
TGCCCGAGCTGCGACGGACTCGGCACGCGAACCGGCATCGACCGCTCGGCGCTCGTCCGCGATTCGACGAAGACGCTCCGCGAAGGCGCGCTCGATCTCTGGCCGATGCTCGACGGCCCACAGGGCAGGCGGATCGGCCGGGCGATGCTCGAGGCCCTCTGTCGGGCGACCGGCCTGCCAATCGATGTGCCGCTCGCCGATCTCTCCGGCATCCAGCAGCGGGTGCTCTTCGAGGGCACGGGTGAGAAATGGATCGACGTGCCACTCCCCGAAGAAGCCCAGGGGCGCAAGCCCCGCGGATCTGGGTCGCGCCGCACGGCGTCGCCCTGGTTCTCCTTTCAGTTCAAGGGCCTTGAAGCGGCCTGCGAGGAGGCGGCCCGGCTCGTCGTCGCCCTCCGCAGCAAGGTCGACGCCGTGATGGACGAGGTGCCGTGCAGCGAGTGCGGCGGCAGCCGGCTCGCCGACGTGGCCAGCGCCGTCACGCTCTGGGGCCGGGCGCTGGATGTCTGGGGGCGGATGCCCCTGGGTCGGCTCCACCAGGAACTCGCTGCCGTCACGCTCGACGATGCCGATCGAAAGATCGCCGGCGACCTGCTCCGCGAACTCAATGCCCGGGTGTCGTTTCTGGTGGATGTGGGCCTGGAGTATCTCGACATGTCCCGGCCTGCCGGCAGCCTCTCCGGCGGCGAGCTGCAGCGGATCCGGCTGGCGGCCCAGGTCGGCAGCGGCCTCACGGGCGTGCTCTACGTGCTCGACGAGCCGACGATCGGCCTGCATCCACGCGACACGCACCGCCTGATCACGGCCCTCGGCAAGCTCCGCGACCTCGGCAATACGGTGGTGGTGGTGGAGCACGACCGCGACGTCGTCGCCACGGCCGACTACGCGCTCGACTTTGGCCCGGGGAGCGGTCGCGAGGGGGGGCGGATCGTGGCCCAGGCCGCGCCCGCGAAGCTGGAAACGATCAAGACGAGCGTGACGGGGCCGTATCTCTCCCACCGCCGGGCCTGCGACGCGGTGCTGGCACGGAAGGCGAAGCAGGGCCGCCGGGAGCCCGCCGGGTGGCTCGAGCTCCGCGGCGTCCGCCACCGCACGCTCCGCGGGATCGACGTCCGGTTTCCGCTGGGCGTGCTCGCAGCCGTGACCGGCCCGAGCGGCTCGGGAAAAACCTCGCTCGTGCTCGAGGTGCTCTGGCGGGCACTCGCGCGGCGGCTGCATGCGGCCCGGGAGCAGCCGGGTCAGTTCGACGCCCTCAAGGGGTTGGATCGCATCGACAAGGTGATCCTCGTCGACCAGGATTCGATCGGTTCCACGCCGGGGTCGACCCCGGCGACCTACACGGGCGTGTTCGACCACATCCGGCAGCTCTATTCAAAGGTGCCGGAGTCGCGAACCCGCGGGTTCACGCCGCGGACGTTCTCCTTCAACGTGGCCGGCGGCCGCTGCGAGGCCTGCGAGGGGCTGGGCCAGCGGCGGGTGGAAATGCACTTCCTGCCCGACGTGTGGGTGGAGTGCGAGGCCTGCCGCGGCCGCCGCTATTCCTCCGAAACGCTCCACGCCAAGTGGCACGGCAAGAACATCGCCGACGTGCTGGAGATGAGCGTGGCCGACGCGGCGCAGTTCTTCGATACGGTGCCGCACGTGGCGCGGATCCTCGGCACGCTCGTCGACGTGGGTCTTGGCTACGTCACCCTCGGCCAGCCGGCGCCGCAGCTCTCGGGCGGCGAGGCGCAGCGGGTGAAGCTCTCGCGGGAGCTGGCAAAGCCCGGCACGGGAAGCACGCTCTACATCCTCGACGAGCCGACCACGGGCCTGCACTTCTCCGACAT
>CAJBSQ010000681.1 GCA_903958265.1 uncultured Planctomycetaceae bacterium | reverse complement strand
TGGGTCTGCGGCTCATGGCTCAGTGCCCGACGTGTTCGGCCAGCCATCGCTCGGCGTCGAGGGCCGACATGCAGCCGGTGCCCGCCGCCGAGATCGCCTGCCGGTAGTAATCGTCGGCGACGTCCCCCGCCGCGAACACTCCGTCCACGCTCGTCGCCGTGCGGAAGTGCTTCGTCCACACGATGTATTTTTTCGGCGTGAGGTCGAGCTGGCCGTCGAGAAACCCCGTGTTGGGCGTGTGGCCGATCGCCAGGAACACGCCCGCCGCGTCGACCGTTTCCTCCCGGGCCGGATCGAGCGTGCTCGCCAGCCTGACGCCCGTGACGCCGTTGGCATCGTTTCCCAGCACCTCGGCGAGCCCCGAGTTGAAGTGGATCGTGATCTTCGGGTTGTCGAGGGCCCGCTGGGCCATGATCTTGCTGGCCCGCAGCTGGTCGCGGCGGTGCACGAGGTGGACAGTGCTCGCGAACTTGGAGAGGTAGGTCGCCTCCTCGACGGCTGAATCGCCGCCGCCGATCACCACGATCGGCCGGTTGCGGAATCGCGGGAGGGCACCGTCGCACACGGCGCAGGCACTGACACCCCGGTTTTTGAACCTCTCCTCGCTCGGCAGGCCGAGCCAGTTGGCGCTCGCGCCTGTCGCCACGATCACGCACGCAGCCTCGACCAGACCTCCCTCGGCCGGATAGAGCTTGAAGGGCCGCGAGGAGAAGTCGACTTTCAGGATGTCGTCGGTGACGATCCGCGTGCCGAAGTTGGCCGCCTGCTGCCGCATCAGCTCCATGAGCTCGGGGCCCGTCACCCCTTTGCCTTCGTGCGGGGGCATCACCATCCGCCGCTCCTGGGGAAGGGCCGATTCGAGGAAGCCGCCGAGGTCGCCGTGCGGAAAGCCCGCATAGTTCTCGACCTCGCTGGTCAGCGAGAGCTGGCCGAGCGGCAGCGTGCCTGCCATCCGGTTTGCTTCCGTGATCGCACCCTCGTAGACGAGGGGCTGCAGTTGGGCGCGGGCCGCATAGGTGGCGGCGGACCAGCCGGCCGGACCACTGCCGATGATCACGAGCTTCTCGAGCGACGACGACATGAGCAGGGCTCCCCGGGAATGGCGGCGGGCGGGGCGTCGCGTCGACGCCCGCCCGTGGAACAGGCATGATGTACTTGTTCCCGCGGAGCGGGCAAACCCGTCCCCCGACCGACCGCGAAAAACGACCTCCCCGGCCACCATTGCCATGAGCCTGCTCGCCGTTCTCCTGCCCAGCGCCGTGATCCTGCTCATCGCCTACAGGCTCTACGGGGGCCTGCTCGCGCGGCTGTTTCAGCTCGACGCCGACATGCCGACGCCGGCCGTCACGCTCCGCGACGACGTCGACTACGAGCCAATCCCGCCGCAGTTGCTGCTCGGTCAGCACTTTTCGGCGATTGCGGCGGCGGGCCCGATCGTGGGGCCGATCCTGGCCGGCGTGGCGTTTGGCTGGGCGCCGGCCCTGATCTGGATTCTCGTCGGGAGCATCCTGATCGGCGGCGTGCACGACTTCTCGGCGCTGGTGGCGTCGATCCGGCACAGGGCGCGGTCGATCGCCGAGGTGATTCGCGACCACATGAGCCGGCGGGCCTACGTCCTCTTTCTCTCGTTCGTCTGGATCGCGCTGGTCTACATCATCGTGGCCTTCACCGACATCACCGCCCAGAGCTTCGTGGGCCGGCAGGTGCTCGAGAACGGCGAGAGCGTCTTGGGGGGGGGCATCGCGACGTCGAGCCTGCTCTATCTCGCGCTGCCGGTGATCATGGGATTCTGCATGCGGTATGCCCGGATGCCGCTCTGGCTGGCGACCTGCGTGTTTTTGCCGCTGGTGGGGCTGGCCATCTGGGGAGGCCAGAAGATCCCCTTCGACCTCGGGCAGACGATCCACGTCGGCGACGCCACCGCCCAGAAGATCTGGGGCGTGCTGCTGCTCGGCTACTGCCTTGTGGCAGCGATGATGCCGATGTGGCTCTTGCTCCAACCCCGCGGGCACCTCGGCGGCTGCTTCCTCTACGTCGCCCTCGCGGGCGCGGTGATCGGGCTGGTGGCCAGCGACACGTCGCTGGCGGGGCTGTTCGGCGGGCAGTCGACGATCCGCTATCCGGCCTTCACCGGCTGGCAGGCCGCAAATGGGCAGCCCATCGTGCCGATGCTCTTCATCACGATTGCCTGCGGCGCCTGCTCGGGATTTCATTCGCTGATCGCCTCGGGCACGACCAGCAAGCAGCTCCGCCGCGAGACCGACGCGCGGCCGATCGGCTACGGCACGATGCTGCTCGAGGCCATGGTGGCGGTCGTGAGCCTGTGCTGCGTGATGGTGCTCACGAAAGACAACCCGCTGACGAAGCAGTCGCCAAACTTCATCTATGCCCTCGGCATGGGGCAGTTCCTGGAGATTCTCGGTGTGCCGGCGACGCTCGGCGTGTCGTTCGCGCTGATGGCCTTCACGACGTTCGTCTACGACACGCTCGACGTCTGCACCCGGCTGGGGCGGTACATCGTTCAGGAACTGACCGGGCTCACCGGCAAGGCCGGAGCCTGGCTGGGCACGGCGATCACCGCAGGTGTGCCGCTGATCTTCCTGCTGCGGCCCAACCTCGACACCAACGGCAACCCCGTGCCCGCCTGGAAAATGTTCTGGAATCTGTTCGGGGCAAGCAACCAGCTCCTCGCGGCGCTCACGCTCCTGGGCGTCACCGTCTGGCTGTGGCGGACGCGGCGCGAGGCCTGGGTGTGGGTCGTGACCGGCCTGCCGACGGCCTTCATGTATGTGATGAGCACCTGGGCGCTCCTCACCCTCACGCTGCCGCGGTTCCGCGGTCCCGACGGGCTCGTGCTGCCCACGGATGCCGTGCCCTGGGTGGGGCTCGTTCTGCTGACGCTTGCGGCGGTGATGCTGGTGGAGGCGATCCGGGCGATCGCGGCCCCCCCTGCCCCTCCCGCGAGCCGGCCGTCATGGTCCTCGTCGCCAGGCGGCGTTCCCGCCACCTCGGCCCGATGACCCGCGCGGCCCGCGAACCCAGAGGCCGGCCGCGGCCGACGAAGATCTGCGCTGCCTGCGGCCGGCCGTTTGAGTGGCGAAAGAAGTGGGAGTCGTGTTGGGAGCAGGTTCGCTACTGCAGCGACCGCTGCCGGCGGGCTCGCGACTGAATGCCCACTGGTCGCATCCTCGCGCCGCGTAAGCGGCCACAGCGACGCTCCGGCTCACTTCGGCGGGAGCAACAGCCGAAGTTCGGCCGACAGCCTGCTGGCCTCATCCACCACCGTTCGACCGGTCGCTTCATCGAGCGCGAACATCGCGGTATACACCGACTTGGTGCGGAGTTCGGCGAGCCGATCGAACACGGTGCCCCACTGTCGGTCGAGTCGGCCTGTCTGAATCAATCGCTCATGCAGTGCCGAACGCAGGGCCGAGTGTCGCTTCAGCGTCAGCCCCTCATTCAGGAAGACCGCCGACACCAGATGGAAGCAGGCGTAATAGGCATGGTCCGCCGCAAGTTGCGGGACGCCGGCGTCGAGCTCCCGCTCAGCCGCAGCCAACCGAACACGGGCTCTCTCGATGGACCAGGCGATCACGTCGGCGAGGGCTTCTTCGGGGCTCATCGCGGCAAGGGCTCCAGCTGCCGTTCCTCCCGGGCCCTGCGAGATAACGGCACATCGATGCCATCGCGGTCGACCTCCTGGCGAATGCCCAGCACCTGGTAGACGCCGTGGTACCACTCGTCGGCAGACAGTCGCAGCGGGCTGATGATGCAATGGTGGCGGTGCTGCACGGGCTGCAACAGTTCGGTGACCCGAAAACCCTCCGCGCCGTTCAAGGGCCTTGCGGTGAGGATCAGGAGGTCGATGTCGCTGTCCGGATGGTCATCACCCCGCGCCTTCGAGCCATAGAGCACGACCCGCTCCACCGGCAGGTGATCGGAGAGCACCTGAGCTGCCTCGAGCACAGCCGCGCGGTCTTCGGCGGCCAACGCCACGTCTGCGAAGTCGGGTCGGCAGGGCATGGAAAGTGTCTGGGCTCAACGGAGGCGAAACAACCGCTCAGCATACCAATGCGGACCATGCATGGCGAACGACGCGGGGCCGTGAAGCCTTCACGAGTGACCGGCGGATCAGCCGGGCTTCACGCCCGTGATCAACAGCGTGATGTGGTAGAAGACAGGCGGGGCGAACCCCATCGAGTCGATCCGGTCGAGCACGCCGCAGTGACC